>JADFRS010000047.1 GCA_022561145.1 Gemmatimonadota bacterium | reverse complement strand
TGGCTGGAACAATTGGCGGCCCACATCGGTGACCGGGCGATAACTATTGGCGACGCCAAACGCGGTGACATCGGCAACTCCGCCCGCAATTACGCCCAGGCCGTCTTTGGCCACCTGAACCTGGACGCGGTGACGGTGAATCCTTACATGGGCAGCGACGCGCTGGAGCTATGGCGGGCGCTCGGAGACGGCGCGGTCGGCGTCGACCGACTCGCACACCTGGTCCGGCTCACGCCGGCTCAGGTGCTCGCCGGCTTGGCGGAACTCGAGATCGTGGGGTGGGCCATCAGGGATAGCGGGATGCGCTTCCGCCGTTCGGCATGAGTCTGCCGGGCCTTCTGGACCCGGTCGCACTAGATGCCGAGCCTCCCGAGGCGTCCCCAATCCGATCGGTCTACGTGCACGCGCCTTTTTGTTTCCGACGCTGCGGTTATTGCGATTATGCGGTAACGGTGGCCCAAACGGGTGACGTCGCCGCCTGGTTGGCTGGTCTCGCCGGTGAGGTGACTGCGCTGGAGGACGAGGGCATCTTCGTGCTGGATTCCGTTCTCGATACGCTCTATGTAGGCGGCGGCACGCCGTCGTTGCTTGGACCGGAGGCCATGGCCGGGTTAGGCGAGCTCCTCGGGTACGACCGCCTCGAGCACGAAGACCTCGAGTGGACGGCCGAGGCCAACCCGGAGAGTTTCACTCCGGAGGTTGCCCAGGCTTGGCGCGAGGCGGGAGTCAACCGGATCTCGCTGGGCCTTCAGACCTTCCACGAACCTTCGCTCGCCTGGATGGGCCGGCTGCACGGGCCGGCGGGGGGAGTGGCTGCGGTGGAAAACGTCCGCCGTGCCGGGTTCGAGAACTACAGTGTCGATCTGATCTTCGGCTTGCCCGAGCGGCTCGATCGCCCATGGAGTGACGACCTCGACGTGGTGCTTCGAATGGAGCCCCCCCACATCAGCCTCTACGGGCTTTCGGTGGAAGCGAACACACCACTTGGCCGATCGGTGGCCGAGGGCAAGGAAACGCCAGCCTCAGAAACGCGTTGCGCGGAGGAGTACCTGGAGGCGGCAGAGCGGCTTGCCGCGGCCGGATACGAGCACTATGAGGTTTCGAACTTCGCCCGGCCCGGCTTCCAGGCACTCCACAACAGTGTCTACTGGACGGGTTCGCCGTATCTGGGGCTTGGCAACGGATCTCACAGCTACCTTCACCCACGCCGTCGCTGGAATGTGCGCGACTGGGCCGAATACGTCCGCTTGACGGGTGAGGGGCAGCTACCGATGGACGACGAGGAGATTTTGGAACCGGTCAGCGTCCGGCTGGAACGGGTATGGTTGGCGCTCCGGACAAGGCGCGGCGTCAGACACGATTCTCTGCCGGACGAGGCTCGGGACCTCGTGCGAAAATGGGTGGCCACGGACCTCGCGAAGTGCGATGCGGGTATCTGTCGGCTCACTCCGCTGGGCTGGCTGTCGATGGACCGCCTCACGCTGGATTTGGATGGCATCCTGTAGCGGAGTGGATAGATTTTATGAGACCCCATGAGGAAGCGACGCCGGAACGAAATGTCTGAAGTGAGCTTGGACCAACGCACAGAGGGCGAGCTCACGGATCGAGAGCAGAGCGTACTCGAGGCCGTGGTCCGTAGCTATGTCGATTCGGCCGAACCCGCCGGGAGCCGTACCATCGCTGGCAGGTTCGACCTGGGCATTTCACCGGCTACCATCCGTAACACCATGGGTGACCTCGAGGAGAAGGGGTATCTGTACCATCCCCACACCTCCGCCGGGCGGGTTCCCACCGACCAGGCCTACAGGTTCTTCGTGGACCGGCTCATCCGGCCCGCCGGCCTCACGGAGCGGGAGCACGAGTGCCTGGTTCAGGAACTCGACCAGGCAGGATCCTCAGTGGTGGAGCGGCTGGTACGGCAGGCGATCCGCGCCCTCGGCTTACTTACAAAAGAGCTCGGCATCGCCATAGCGCCGCGGCTAGAGGAATCGGTGTTGGAACGCCTCGAGATGATCCAGGTCTCGAGCAATAAGGTGTTGCTGGTAGCTACGATCCGGTCTGGCCTTGTGAAGACGGTCTATGTGGATCTTCCGGGCGAGGCGCCGCGGGACGCCCTCGTGGCGGTCACCCTGATCCTGAATGAGAAACTCGCGGGCCTGACGCTGCGTGAAATCCGCGAGTCCCTTCCCGATCGGCTGCGCGATGTGCAGGCCGACGACAGTTCCGCGACGGAAGAGCTCCTCAACATCTTCATGCAGTCCGGGACGGAGTTGTTCGACTGGTCTGAGAGTGGGACGAGCCGGATCCACCTGGGCGAGGCCAGCCTGCTCGCCGTACAGCCCGAGTTCACGTCGCAGGCCGGGCTCAAGGGGCTCATGCGGCTGACCGAGCGGCGGGACCTGCTCGCCGAGGTGTTGAAGGGCCGGAGCCACCCGGGGGGCTTACAGATCACCATCGGCGGAGAGCACGAGTCGGAAGAACTCGCGGACTTCACGATGGTTACGGCGGAATACCGGGTGGGTGGTCTCAAAGGAGTGATCGGAGTGATCGGACCGACGCGGATGCCATATGAAAAGGTGATCGCCATCGTGGATTCCACATCCACCATGGTAAACCGGATTCTGGGGCGGTAGACGAGAGAGCATGTCGAAATACTACGAGTTGCTGGGCGTCGCACAGAATGCCGGACCCGAGGAAATAAAGAAGGCCTACCGCAAGCGGGCCATCATGTACCACCCTGACAAGAACGAGGGCTCGAAGGAGGCCGAGGAGAAGTTCAAGGAGGTCACCGAGGCCTACGAGGTGCTCAAGGATCCAGAAAAACGCTCGGTCTACGACCGATATGGTGCCCAAGGGCTGAAGCGCGGTACAGGGGCGGGCGGCGGCTCTGGTGGCTTCGACTTCGCGGACGCCCTCGATGTCTTCATGCGGGATTTCGGTGGCTTCGGTGGCATCGAAGATCTGTTCGGCGGGCAGCGTGGTCGCTCGGGTCGCCCACAGTACGTGAAGGGAGAGACGCTGAAGGTGCGTCTGCCCCTCACGCTTCAGGAAGTGGCCTCCGGCGTCACCAAGCGCCTGCGGGTGGCTGCGTTCGATACGTGCGGGGAGTGCGAGGGGGGCGGCGCTGCTCCGGGCTCCGTGCCGGTGGCTTGTCCGACCTGCGGCGGCGCCGGCGAGGAGCGACACGTTCAGCGCTCCGTATTCGGACAGTTCGTGAGCGTGACGCCTTGCCGCACGTGTGGTGGCGAGGGCCGCGTGATCGAGAACCCGTGTCCCACGTGTCATTCCGAGGGCCGAGTGCGCAGCCATCAGGAGGTCGAGGTGGAGGTTCCTCCAGGCGTCACATCCGAGAACTACATCACCTTGAGGGGTCGCGGGAACGCGGGTCCACGCGGCGGCCCACGAGGGGATATCATCGTGTTGTTGGAGGTGGAGGACGATGCACGGTTCGTGCGGGACGGGCCCGACCTCCGTTATGAGCTGCCGATCACCTTCACCCAGGCAGCACTTGGCGCCGAGGTCGAGATTCCCATCGTGGGCGGTAAAGTGCTCATGACGATTCCTCCCGGAATCCAGAGCGGCGACGTGCTCCGTTTGAAGGGGAGGGGCCTCCCCGAACTGAATTCTCGGCGCGTCGGCGACCAGCTCGTCGAAGTGCTGGTCTGGACCCCTGAAGACCTGACGGCCGAGCAGGAGCAGTTGCTCAAGGCGTTTCGCGACGTCGAAGACCCGGCGCCGGAGCGCATCGATCGTGACGACGACAGAAGTCTCTGGTCACGGGTCAAGGAAGCGTTCACGTAGTGACCACTGAACCCGGCAACTGGTTCGTTCTCACGGTCCGGGTTCCCGACGTTCCACACGCTCCTCTGGTTGCCCAAGGACTCATCGACCTCGGTGGACAGTCCGTGGAGGAGGCCGAGGGGGAATACCGCTCGTTCTTTCCCCCGCCCGAGGATCCCGACGCTTTTGCGGCGGAGTGCCTCGCCACGCTCCAGGACTTCGTGGGTTTGGCTCCGCTCGAGATCACCTGGCACTGGCAGCCCGACGAGGATTGGGAGGAGTTGTGGAAGCGCGGGCTGGGGCCGCGCCGAATCACCGAGCGGCTCCTGGTAACGCCCAGTTGGTGCGCTCCGCAAGCGGAGCCGGGGGACCTGATGATCGTGATCGACCCGGGCACTGGCTTCGGTACCGCCGAGCACGGAACCACTCGGGGGTGCCTGCGCTTGCTCGATGGTGCGGTCCGCCGGGGGGCACGTGTCCTGGATGCCGGGTGTGGCTCGGGGATTCTCTCCATCGCGGCGGCGATGCTCGGCGCCAGTGACGTTCTGGCGATCGACGATGACCCTCAGGCATGTGCGCCTGCCCTGGAAAACGTCGGGCGCAACGGTGTGGCCTCCACCGTGGAGGTGCGGCAGGAGTCTGTGACCGGAGATCTCTTGCGTGCGCTCGGGCCGTTCGATGGCATCGTCGCCAACATCCGATCGGGGGTGCTGCTTCCCCTTCTCGCGGTTCTGGGCTCGAGCTTGACCGCCGGGGGCTGGCTCATATTGAGCGGCATCCTCGAAGAGGAATGGTCCGACTTCGTGGACGCAGCCGCTCGCGCCGACCTCCTTTGCTCGGCCGTGGACGCTGATGGCGAGTGGCGAAGCGGCTGTTTTCAGCGGCTAGGTGGAATGTCGCTATGAGACGGTCCGTCGCTGAAGCGAGGAGGCCGCATCAGCCACCTCGAGCGACATTCGGAGCCAGCGGGCCAGCGCGGTCACGGAGTGCTCGTCCACACGCCGTCCCGCGGCCAGCGTGCTCTCTTGGAGCATGCGCAGGGGAGGATCCAGCGCCGAGTCCGTGGGAGGCTCCAGCAATAGCACCCACGGTTCGTCCGCTACGCCTCCAAGTTGGCTAGAGGTGAACGCGGACCCTTTGGGCCCCATGCGCCCGGACACACGCCACGGCCCCCGCCATGGATCGAGCATCCGGAAGAGGTTGGGCCGAGCTCGCACCGCCTGAACGACGAAGTCATGCTCGACGCCGGCCCCACCGGCCTCTTGCTGGATAAGGTCGCTCAGGTGTGATATCGGGAGCGTGCGGGCCGGCGTTCGGGCCAGGATGTGAACGGCCAGATCCACGGTTGATTGCATAGAAGTCTCCTGTGACGAAGGACCTGACTTCGAGGATAAGGCGCCAGCCAGGGCACCTGAATAGTCCGTCGAGCCACAAACCCCACGTCGCGTTGACCCCAATTTTTTCTGCGGGTAACTTCCACCCATGTCAGATCATCTGAAGGATCGCCTCCGCTCGGATCTCATCGACGCACGCAAGAGCCGTGACAAGCTCCGCACCGTGCTGCTCTCCACCGTGTTGTCGGATGTGCACAACCGAGAGATCGACACGGGGTCCGACCTCGACTCTGAGGGTGTGCGGGAGGTGGTGTCTCGCGCAATCAAACAGCGCCGGGATGCGGAGGAGCAGATGGAGGCCGGCGGTCGAAGCGACCTGGCGGAGAAGGAAGCCGCGGAGGCCGAGATTCTGCAGGTGTATCTGCCGCCCCCCATGTCCGAGGAGGATGTCCGCGCCCTGGTACGGCAAGCCGTCAAGGATGGCGCCGATGAGATGGGTCCGCTCATGGGCCGTATCATGCCGCAAATCCGTGGTCGGTTCGATGGCAAAGAAGCCAATCGCATCGTGCGGGAGGAGTTGGGGGGGTGAGCAGGCGTTGAGCGATCATGCCCTCTCGGTCCTGGAGTTCCACCGGGCCCTCGAGGGTGTGGCCGGACGCGCCACGAGCCCCGAGGGCCGAGAGGCCGTGCTGGCGCTAAGGCCTGGATATGATCCCGAAGCTGTACGCGCAGAGCTCACTCGCGTGTCCGAGATGGGTGTGCTCCTGGACCGTCTCGCCCCGTGGTCGACACCTGAAATTTCCGAATGTAAGCCCGTCCTTGGTCGGCTCTCGGTAGAGGGGGCCGTGCTCGAGGCGTCTGAGGTCCACGCGCTCGGCGTGCTCCTTGCTTCCGGTGGCGAGGTTCGAGACGCGATCGCCGCCAAGGGAGAGGGACTCTCCGCGCTTTCTCCACTCAAGGGGCGCCTGTACACGAACGAGGCGCTCCTGGCATGTATCCGCCGGTCCGTGGACGCAAGGGGAGAGGTTCTGGACACCGCCAGCGGCGATCTGCGAACGATCCGCCAAGGCATACGGCGAGGCCACATCAAGATTGTGAAGCGCCTCGAGGCGTTCATCTCCGATCTTCCGGAACGGCACGTGGTATCCGACGCGTCCGTCTCCATCCGCGACGGCCGTTACGTAATCCCGGTTCGAAGGGAGGGGAAGGGCGAGGTCGGCGGCATCATCCACGACGAGTCGGCCACCGGTGCCACCATCTTTGTTGAGCCACCCGTGGCGATGGCGCTCACCAACGAACTCAAAGAACTAGAGCGCAGGCAGGCGCGAGAGCTATTGCGCATTCTCAGGAAGATCACGGGCGACCTTCACCAGTTGCGGGAAGAGCTGACCGGGTCCCACGCGGCCCTGGTGGACTTCGACTCGCTCTATGCACGGGCCCGTACAGCGGCGGACTGGCACGGGGAACCACCAGAGTTGACTGAGGTCGGAACGGCCTTTTCGATAGTAAGAGGGCGGCATCCGCTCTTGGTCGAGAGCGGTGAGGACGTGGTGCCGTTCGACTTGGAGCTGGAGGCTCACGAGTCTGCCGTGGTCGTGTCGGGGCCGAACACGGGAGGAAAGAGCGTGTTCCTCAAAGCGGTCGGCCTCATTTCGGCGCTCACGCAAAGCGGCGTGGTCCCTCCAGTGGGGAAGGGCACGCGGCTCCCCATATTCAGCCGTTTCTTCGCGGACATTGGGGATGAGCAATCAATTGCTCACAGCCTGTCTACGTTTTCGGCCCACCTCACCAACCTGAAGGAGATCGTGGAAGAGGCGGATTCCGGCTCGCTGGTGCTCATCGATGAAATGGGTACAGGCACCGATCCGACAGAGGGGGCGGCACTGGCTCGGGCGATTCTGGAGGAGCTCGTAGAGCGGGGTGCCACTACGCTCGTCACGTCCCATTTGGGTGCGCTCAAGCAGCTCGACCGCGAGGGCAGCGGCATCGTCAATGCTTCCCTGCAGTTCGACCCCGATCGCATGGAACCCACGTACCAACTCGTCAAAGGCCGTCCGGGCAGAAGCTATGGGCTCGCCATCGCCCGGCGGCTCGGATTCCGCTCGTCGGTGTTGGATCGAGCGGAGGAGCACCTTCCGGTCGACGAGGCCGACGTGGAGGACCTTCTCGAACGGCTGGAGCGCCAGGATCGCGAAGCTCGGGAGTTGGTGGCCAGCCTTACCCGGGAGCGCGAGGAAGCTGCCAGGCTACGCACCGAGCTCGCCGAGCGTGAGGCCGAGCTCCGGCGTGAGGAACGTAGCGCTGAGCGGCGGGCGCGCGATGATGCCCGGCGTATCCTGTTGGAGGCGAGGTCCGATGTCGAAGAGGCGATTGCGGCTGTGCGGCAAACGACCGACGCCGCGCAACTCGACGAGGCCAGCCGTGAGGCGAGGCGGAGAGTGGAAGAGGCTGCCCGGCGTCAAAAAGACCTTCAGCCCGAGGAGCCCATCCGGGTCGGTCCGGACAGTCTGGTGCCGGGAGACCGCGTCAGGGTGCTCGGAAGCGGCGCCACGGGAACCGTGGTGGAGCTTTCCAAGGACCGGGCGTTGGTGGAAATTTCGGGGCTGCGGATGCACGTGGCGGTCTCGGAGCTGGAGCCCACGGGGTCGGACGCCGCTGGTAGGGAGGCCTCACCGAGCCTACCGTCGGGGTGGGGCACGCACGAGTTGGAGCCAAGCACCGAAGTGGACCTGCGAGGCCTACGTGTGGACGAAGTGGAGATCGAGTTGGGTCCTGCGCTCGACAGGGCGATCGTAGGTGACCTGCCGGAGTTGCGCATCATCCACGGAATGGGCACGGGGGCTGTCCGGGCCAAAGTCACGGAGCTACTTCGACGGGATGGACGCGTGCTCGAATTTCGCCTTGGGGGCCGCGGCGAGGGTGGAGCCGGCGTCACGGTGGCGAGGCTGAGGTGATGAACGCGGATGGACGCCGATGATTCCCGACGCTCAGGTCGATGAGGTGCGCGCTCGCGCCGATATCGTCGAGATCGTCGGCGAGGTGGTCCAGCTCAAGCGCTCGGGCAAGGACTTCAAGGCGAACTGTCCGTTCCACGACGAGCGCACGCCGAGCTTCTACGTGGTGCCCGCCAAGGGGTTCTACAACTGCTTTGGTTGTGGCGAGTCGGGGGACGTTTTTTCGTTCGTGATGAAGCGACAGGGGTTGGATTTTGTCGAGGCCGTGAAGTACGTGGCCGCTCGTTCGGGTGTCGAGATTCGCGAGGTGTCGCGGGGACGGGATGAAGAGGACCCGCATCGGCATCTCTACGAGGCCAACGCCTTTGCCCGCGCGTTCTTCCAGGATCAACTCTGGGACGAAACGGGCGGGCGTGAGGCCAGGGACTACATGGACGCCCGAGGCATCGGCAAGGAGACCGCCGAGAGTTGCGGACTCGGCTTCGCACCGGACGGGTGGCGGGGCCTCAGGGACGCCGCTGCTCACCATGGCATCGGTGACGAAGTCCTCATGGAGGTCGGACTTCTGACTCGGAGTGAGCGAGCCAAAGAGCCCTACGATCGGTTCCGCAACCGGCTCGTGTTCCCCATCGAGAGCTTGGGCGGCAAGGTGTTGGGATTCGGGGGGCGCGTGCTCGGAGTGGGCCCGGAGGGCTCGCCCAAGTACGTCAACTCACCCGAGTCGCCCATTTACCACAAGGGTCGGGTGTGGTACGGCCTCCACAACGCCAAGAACCACATTCGCCGGGAAGGGGTGGCTCTGGTGGTGGAGGGCTACATGGATGCCGTATCCATGGCCGCGGCCGGGATTCAGAATGTGGTCGCACCGCTGGGCACGGCACTGACACAGGAGCAGGCCGAGCTTCTGAGACGCTACGCCAAGCGAGTGCTCCTTCTGTTCGATAGCGACCCAGCCGGAATCAAGGCGACGTTCCGTGCTGGCGACGTGTTCCTCGAGGCGGGACTCCATCCCTCGGTGGTCACGTTTCCCAGCGGGGAAGATCCGGACACGATCGTGCAGAAAGAGGGGGCGGCGGGGCTGCGGCACTATCTCGAGCAGGCCGTGGATGTTCTCGACCGCAAGCTCCACATCCTCGAAGAAAAGGACTACTTCTCGAGCATCGAACGCACTCGTTCGGCCGTCGATCGCCTGCTGCCGACCATTCGGGCCACACGCGACCTTGCGCTCAGGGACATCTACGTGTCGAAGGTCGCGGAGAAGACAGGAGTACGCCGCGAGACCCTCGAGGATGAGCTCCGCCGGCAGATGCACGCCGCGCCTTCGAGAGCGCCGCGCCGAGATGGCCGCCGTCCCACCACCACCGCTCCGGCCGTTCCGCGAATGGGGGCCCAGCGGAAGCTACTCCTCCTGATGGTCCAGGATCGTGACTGGGTCCTGCGCGCCGCGGAGCGGGTCGGGCCGGGGGACTTCTTCGATTCGGCGTTTCGGGACATCTTTGAGGCCCTGGTGGAGGATCCTGAGCTTACGCACGCCCCAGAGGGCATGGCGCCGGAAAGCGTTCAAATCTTGGAGTCCCTGCTATCGGATCCAGAGGAACTCTCCCAGGCGCAACGGGTTTTCGATGAGTCACTGAGCAGAATGCGCATCGCCTTGGTGGACAGTCGACTCGAGGAGTTGGACGCGAAGATGCGACACGCTCAGTCCGATGACGAGAAACTTGCGCTTCTGAGAGAAAAAGCCGATCTGGGAAAGGAACGTCGTGATCTCGGCCCGGATTGGTCTGCGACCGTGAAGAAGACCCTCGGTGCTCAACGTTTGAAACGGGAACAGGACATTTGATGACGATACAGCTTGCCTCGCTGAGGGAACTACAAAAGCTCGATGTGGACATCGCCGCCGCCCGGCTCATTGTGGCGACCTTCGACCCTAAGATTGAGGTGATCGAGGAACCTGCGTTGGCCTTGGAGAGCGAAGTCACCAGGCTGCGCACCCGGCTCCAAGAGGTCGAGCTCGACGAGCGACGCGTGGAGCTTTCCGCCGACGAGAAACGGGTTCGCTCCAAGAAGCTCGAGGAGCGGCTCACCACGGTGCGGAATGTGCGCGAGGAGGCTGCCGTTCACGCGGAAATCGACATGGTTCGGCGGTCCCTGGAGGGCGCTGAGCAGGAAGCGCTGACGCTATTGGATCAGATTGGCCGCATGGAGGAGCGCCTGCAGGAGAGCCAAGAGGCTCTCGAGGTCGCGCAAGCGGAGGTCGAGCCCAAGCGTGACGAGTTGGTGGGGCAGCGCGAGGCTGCGAAGATCGAGTTGGCCGGTCTCGAGTCGCGCCGGGATTTGTTTGCCTCGGGAATCGAGTCGAGGGAGCGCGACACGTACGAGCGCATCCTCGCCGGAGGCCGAACGGTGGCGGTGGCGGATCTCACCGAGGACGGCGCGTGCGGAAACTGCTTCAGCGTCATTCCGCTCCAGCTTCAAAACCAGATCCTGCACGCCGACGACCTGATTCGGTGTGAGGGTTGCGGTGTGATCCTGACGCCTCCGGCGGCCGAGGAGCCAGCGGCTGAGGAGTCGGCGGTCGAGGAGCCGGCGGCCGAAGAGCCAGCGGCCGAGGAGCCAGCGGCCGAGGAGCCAGCGGCCGAGGAGCCAGCGATCGAGGAGCCAGCGGCCGAGGAGTCGGCGGCCGGCTGATCCGGCTCGATACGTGACCCCATCGGGCACCTCGTCCGCCCTTCCTCCGGCCGCGGTGCCTGTGTGGCATCTACCCACGGCTCCGGACGCCGCGGTCGTCGAGGCTCTCGCGGCCGACCTCTCCTTGCCTCCGGCTTTGTGTTCCCTACTCGTCACGCGTGGCATCACGGAGTCCGACGAGGCCAAGCGGTTCCTCAGGCCGCCGCTCGAGCAGCTCGACACCCATGAGCGCATGGCCGGCGTTGACCGGGCTACCGAGCGCGTGGTTCGAGCGATTCATGGCGGCGAGACGATCCTGGTCCACGGAGACTACGACGTGGATGGGGTTTGCGGTGCTGCCCTCTACACGCTCTGGTTTCGCCGTCTGGGAGGCACCGTCGTCCCCTTCGTGCCCCATCGGACCCGAGACGGGTACGACTTCGGCGCCGCTGGGTTGGCGGCCGCCCAGAAGGCCGGGGCCACTCTGGTGGTTACCGTGGACTCGGGCATCCAGGCGAATACGGCTGTGGCGGAAGCCGCACAGCATGGGATCGACGTGATCGTCACCGATCACCATACCGTGGGCGACTCTCTTCCTGACGCGGTGGCCGTAGTCAACCCCCACCAGCCCGGGTGTGAATACCCGTTCAAGGACCTGTGCGGGACCGGGGTGGCCTACCGTCTGTGCGAGGCGCTGGGAGGGGCGTTCGACGTCCCGTCCGACGAGATCCACGCACACCTCGACCTCGTGGCCATTGCCACCGTCGCCGACTTGGTGCCCCTGACGGGAGACAACCGAATCTTCGTGAGGGTCGGCCTGCGGGCCATCGAAAATACGGACAAGCCCGGTCTGCGGGCGCTCATGGAGCGGGCTGAGGTGTCGGGGCGGCGGCTGGATTCCAGCGACGTGGGGTACCGACTGGCACCTCGCATCAATGCTGCGGGACGCATGGAAGACGCCATGTCGGCACTGCGGCTGCTGCTTACGTCCGATCCCGGTGAGGCCGAAGCGCTGGCGGGCCTATTGGACGACGCCAACCGAAGGCGACGCGACGAAGAGCGCAGGACGGCTGACCAGGCCTTGGAGCAACTCTCGGCAAGTTTCCGGCCGGAGGAGGACTACGGCTTGGTGCTCGCTGCAGAAGGCTGGCACGCCGGGGTGATTGGGATCGTGGCCTCACGCGTCGCCGAGCGTGTGCACCGTCCGACAGTGCTCGTCGCCCTGGACGGCGAGGAGGGCCGCGGAAGTGCGCGGTCGATTCCGGGCTTCAACCTATTCGAGGCCGTGCACGCTTGCCGTCAGCACCTCGGGCGCTTCGGTGGGCACCCGCAGGCCGCCGGCATGGACATCGCGAAGGACTCCATCGAGGCCTTCCGGGAGGCGTTCAACGCCGAGGCTCGGCGCCGGTTGGAAGGAGAGACGCTCCGGCCCGCGATTTCGCCGGATGTGGAAATCGAACTCGCAGAGGCCACACTCGAGCTCGCGCACTACCTGCAGTACTTGGGGCCATTCGGCATGGGTAACCGAACGCCGCTCTTCGTCGCCAGGGGAGTCCACCTCGACGGCCAGGCCAAGGTGGTGGGCTCGAACCACCTGCGCCTGTCGCTCAGCCAGGGCGGTGCGCGCTTGAGCGGCATTGGGTTCGGGTTGGCAGACCGAATTGTGCCCGAGTCGCTCTCCGATGGGCCCCTGGACGCCGTCTTCCAGTTGAGAGAAGACCACTTTCGCGGAGTCACCCGGGTGGACGCCCGCTTTCGGGACCTCCGGCCCTCGGATGTCGCATGAGGATCATTGCGGGGGAGTGGCGCGGCCGGCGGCTCAAGGCCCCCAGCGGCCGGAGCGTGCGTCCTACGGCGGACCGGGTACGCGAGGCATGGATGTCGGCGATGGAACCCTCCATTTCCGGGGCCCGTGTTCTGGATCTCTTCGCCGGCTCGGGGGCCCTCGGCCTCGAGACTTTGAGCCGCGGGGCCGAGGAGGTCGTGTTCGTCGAGCGTGCTCGGGGGGCGTTGAGCATCCTGAGATCCAACATCGACCAACTCCAGGCCGGTGCCCGTTGCACGGTAGTTCAGCGGGACGCCATGAAATTCGTGGTGGAGTTGGAGGCACATGCCTTCGACCTGGCGATGGCGGACCCGCCCTATGACCTTGCTCTGGCCGCGCTCCTGGTGGAACGTTTCGCCGAGAAACCGTTTGCGCGAGAGCTCTGGTTGGAGCATCGTACCGCCCAAGAGATTCCCGACGTGTCGGGACTCCGGCAGCGCGTGTACGGAGACACGACCCTCACCACCGTGGTGGCTGACGCATGACTCGGACCGATTCCGTCGTAGCCATCTATCCAGGCTCCTTCGACCCCATCACGCTCGGGCATGAAGATGTCGTCCACCGCACGCTCAGGGTGGCCGACCGTATCGTGGTGGCCGTCGCTCATACTGCGACCCAGTCCAAGGAGTTGTTGTTCACCGTTGATGAACGCCTCGAAATGATTCGTGAGGTGTTCGAAGACGAAGGCAACATCGAGGTCACGAGCTTCAGCGGGCTTCTCGTCGACTTCGCTCGCGACCTGGGTGCCCATTTCATAGTTCGTGGCCTGAGGGCCGTCTCGGACTTCGAGTACGAATTCCAGATGGCTCAGATGAACCGTGAGCTGTGGCACGAATTCGAGACCGTCTTCCTGACGCCCGACGCCAAGTACTCGTTCTTGTCGGCCTCCCTCGTACGAGAAGTATCGAGACTCGGAGGCGACATCTCGAGGTTCGTCTCCCCCACCGTACTCCAGCGCCTGGAGGAGAAGCACGGCGAATGAGTTTTCTCGAGTCCCTTCATACGCGGGCTCGGGCGCTTGATCGCAAGATCGTCTTTCCGGAGGGTGGGGAGCCCCGAGTGCTGGCGGCGGTGGCCACGCTGGTGACAGAGGGGCTGGTGAGACCCGTGGTGCTGGGGCGGGTCGACGAGGTGCATGCAGGCCTCCGCGAGGCCGGAGTCGATCCTTCCGCGGTTCTCGTGATCGACCCGTCCGGACCGGAGATGCTGGAACGCACGGTCCCCCTCGCCCGTGAGCGACTGAGCAGGGGGACGTTGAGCGAGGCCGAGTCTCGGGAGCGGGCGAAGGATGCCCTGGTGGCCGCGGCGTTCATGGTGCACCTGGGCGAGGCCGATGGAGCTGTGGCAGGGGCTGTCCGCGCCACGCCCGAGGTGGTCCGAGCTGGACTCTCATGCATCGGCCTTTCGGACGATATCAACACAGTATCGTCCTCGTTCTACATGGTCGTGCCGCCCTTCCGTGGTTCGGAACAGGAGGTCCTGACCTTCTCGGATGCCGGGGTGGTGCCTCAGCCGGACGAGCGCCAACTGGCGGAGATTGCCGCAGCGGCGGCTGACGCCCGGCACGCCATAGTCGGCGACGAACCCGTGGTGGCATTCCTCTCGTACTCGACGCTGGGGAGCGCGGCCGGTGACAGCGTCCAGCGAATGGCTCGGGCCAGGGATTTGTTTCGCGAGCTTCGCCCCGGCGTGCCTTCGGACGGTGAACTCCAGGGAGATGCGGCCTTGATCGAAGCCGTGGCTGCGCGCAAGGCTCCGGGATCTCCGGCGGCCGGAAAGGCCAACGTCCTCATCTTCCCGGACCTGAATTCCGGCAACATCGCGTACAAGCTCGTGCAGCGGCTGGCGGGGGCGGATGCCCTCGGCCCCATCATTCAGGGCTTGCGGCGGCCGTTTAACGATCTTTCGAGGGGTGCGGCTCCCGCGGATATCGTCAACGTCGCGTGCATCACGGCACTCATGTCGGAAAATTCTCCATGAGTGTTGCCCCTCCCGGCGGCAAACGTTTATCCTATTTTTGGGTTTAGAGCGGATCCCGCCCTGAACCCGGCCCCCATCTCGGAGGAATCATGGGATTTCAGGTGATCAAGGAGAACGGCGTAACCGTCGTCGCCGTCGAAGGTCAGCTCATCGTCGGAAATCGCCAAGAGCTCAAACAGAAGGTCCTCGAAGAGCTCGAAAACGGCGAGCGGAAGTTCGTGGTGGACTTCGACCAGACGGGATACATCGACTCTTCCGGCCTGGGTGTCTTGGTGTCTCTCTCCAAGAAAATCAGAGAGCAGGGTGGCGAGCTCAGGCTTGCCAACTTGAACGAAGATCTCCGCACCCTGTTCGAACTGACCAAGCTCGACACACTCTTCAAGATTGCGGACTCCAGGTCCGAGGCATTGCAAGGCCTGTAGAAGTGGACACCGAGCTCGTCCTCGAGCTTCCGAATGACATTCGGACCATCGGCCACGCCGTCGACTATGTGATGGAGCGGTGTACGGCCTGCAGCGAGCATGCCCAAAAGCTGGACCTCAACTTCCGTGTGGGACTCACCGAGGCGCTTTCCAACGCCATGCTGTACGGAAATGCCGAGGACCCGGCGAAACGTGTTCGTGTCGAAGTGGTGGTGGCGGGTAGCGAGATCACGGCCCGCATCACGGACGAAGGTTCCGGGTTCGATCCGGACGAGGTACCCGACCCGACGACCCCCGCAAATGTGGTAAAGACGGGTGGGCGTGGCATTTTTCTCATGCGGTCGCTTCTCGATGAGGTGACGTTCAACGAGCAGGGCAATTCGGTGACGCTCGTGCTCCGACTCGAGTCGGGTGACTCGCCCGACGACGTCTCGGATGGAGCGCGCGCATGACTCCGGATTCTCCGGCCAGGCCTACCCTGCCCGAACCGGTACGCCGGACGCTCGACGATTTCCGTACAAGGCTGGGCCTCGACGTGCACCTCTGGAAGCTCGCCGCTGACGGAGAGCGCGTGCGGCTGTACCCCACCCATGGTTCCGACGCGCCGCCCGCGGACTCGAACGGTCCCCCCCGTCGCATTGTACGTACGGTATCGCCGCGCGACGGACCGGACCTCGAGCTGGAGCTTCTCTCGCCTGACGGTGAGTTCGCCGAGTCCCTCACGTCCGTCCTCAAGTCCATTCTCGAACGAATCTTCGACTTCGCCCAAGAGGTGAGGTTCTTCACGTACGAGTTGTCGGAGCGGTACGAGGAGATCAACCTTCTCTATTCCATCAGTGAGACGCTGGGCTCGATCCTAAAGCTGGAAGATGCCGCGCAGAACATCCTGGTCGAGGTATGCGACGTGCTGGGCGCGAGGCGAGGCTCCCTGTGGGTGTACGAGCCTGAAGGAGAGCAGCTCCATCTGAGGGCCTCGGTCGGGGCTGAGGAGCCGGAGGGCCCGTTGCGGTCCGACGACCCCGTGGCCGTCACCGCGCAGGTGTTCCGCGATGGGCGCTCACTCATCGCTTCCAAAACCACCCCTGCCGGCGCGAATGATCCCGAGCAGGAACAGTCGATCCTGTCGGTGCCGATTCGCTACACACCGCCTAGCGGTGAAGCCCGCACCGTAGGTGTGATCAACCTGGTCGGCCGCAGGAATGGTGAGCGCTTCACCGCTAGTGACCAAAAGCTCCTGTCGGCGATAGCAAGCCAAGTCGGGGCTGCCCTCGAGAACAACCGGCTCATACAGGAAAGCCTGGCCCAAGAGCGGATGTCGAGCGAGATGGAGCTCGCCCACAACCTCCAGATGAAATTGCTCCAGGCGCCGGAGACCTTCGACGCCGCGTCGGTCGCGGCCCGAGTCGTGTCGGCCGAGCAGGTAGGTGGCGACTTCTACCACCTGTTCAAACTGCCCGACCAAGAGGTGGGCGTCATGATCGGAGACGTCTCGACCCACGGCTTTCCGGCCGCGTTGATCATGGCACTCTCGATGAGCGCCGCCAGCATTTACGCCATGGAGAGCGGTGGACCCTCCAGCGTGCTCCGCCACATGGCCGACGCGCTCAGCGACGAGCTCGAAACGACCGAGATGTACCTGAGCCTATTCTATGCGGTGATAGACGCGGATGTGGGCCAGTTGCGTTACAGCAATGCCGGACACCCGCACGCCTTCATCATCCATGGGGACGGAGAGGCCGTTCGGCTTCTGGCCACCGATCCTCCGATCGGGATCGCGGGCCCAGAGGCCTACGGGGAGGAGGTAATCCCGTGGGACGCGGGCTCGGACCTCCTGTTCTTGTTCACGGATGGGCTCTCGGATACGCTGACCGTTCCGGGCGGTCAGAACGGTGAACAGTGCGTCATTCAGTACGTGGTGGAGCACCGCGAGGACCCGGTCGACGCGATCGTGTCTGGGCTGGTCTCCCTTGCCGAAGCGGCCACACCCTCGCTCCCCTCCGACGACCGGACCGTCATCGTCTTCCGCTCGTGAAGCCCAAGCGCTCTCTAGGGCAGAATTTTCTGATCGATCCAAACTTGCAGCGCAAAATCACCGCTTCGCTTGGAGATCCGTCTGAACAAGCGCTGGTGGAGATCGGCCCGGGAAAGGGTGCCCTGACCCAACATCTCATCGGCCTGAGCGACCGTCTCGTCTTGATCGAGCTCGACGATGAGTTGGTCGAGGATCTGAGAGCGTCCTACGGCGGCAGAGCGGGCGTGGAAATCGTCCACCGGGACGTGCTCACTGTGGACTTCGGCGCGCTGTTTCCTGACCATACCCCTTTCCGTGTGGTTGGGAATATCCCGTACAACATCACGGCGCCGATCATCTTCAAGCTCCTCGAGCGTCCGCGTCCGAGTGAGATTCTTCTGATGGTCCAGAAGGAGGTGGCCGAGCGGCTGGTAGCGCATCCGGGCACCTCCGAGTACGGTGCTCTCACTGTGGGCGTGCGTACGGTGGCGAGCTGCAAGAAGCTGTTTGCGGTCCCTCGGACCGCCTTTCGACCGGTCCCCAAAGTGGATTCGGTCGTAATCCGGATCGTACCGGACGACCCGCCCCCGCTCTCCCTCTCAGAGGAAGCCGGCCTGCGGCGGCTCACCCGTGCAGCGTTCCAGTGGCGGCGCAAGCAGCTCCAGAAGACGCTACGTGACCACCCGGATCTGGCGCTGGACAGGGCAAGCGTGGAGGGCATCGCCGCCTCGACGGGCTGGGACCTCACTCGGCGGCCCGAGACCTTCGCTCCCGACGAGCTCGTCCGGATTTCCAAACTCCTGGCGTAGCTGGCGCCCGGGCTCCGTTGACGCTCGGGACTCCCTCGGCCTAGTATTGTGAAGGTTTTCACAAGCTGTGGGCTCGACCCGCTGGAAGCCGAGTTTCGGCGGGGTGGTGAGACACGAGGGAGACGACGGGCACCGTGTCCAAGAAGATCTCAGAATCAGCGGTACGCCGGCTCTCCTTGTACCTGCGCACTCTCGAAGAACTCGATCGTGCCGGGCACGAGGCGGTTTCTAGCGAGCAGCTGGCCGCCAGGAGCGCGACCACGGCCGCCCAAGTGCGCAAAGACCTCTCTGTGTTCGGCTCATTCGGGAAGCGCGGTTTCGGCTATACGGTCGAGGAGCTCGGCCGGGCGCTACGCGGCATTCTTGGTCTCACCCAGCCTTGGCGGGTAGCGCTGATCGGGGCCGGACGTATCGGGTCGGCGCTCTTCGAGTATACGGGGTTCGCGCGACGGGGCTTCCAGATCGTGGCTGTCTTTGACAGTGATCCTGCAAAGATCGGGCGAAAATGGGGTGATTCGATCATTCACGATGTCGCGAAGCTGGAGAGGGTAGTGAGTGATAAAGACATCCAGATCGCCATCCTCGCTGTACCCGTGGAAGCCGTTCAAGGGGTGATGGATCAGGCCAGCCGAGCGGGGGTACGGGGCGTCCTCAACTTTGCCCCCGTGCGCCTCAAGGTGCCGGAGGGAGTGACGGTGAAGGACGTGAACTTGGTCATTGATTTGGAGTCCCTCACATTCGCGCTGAGCCAGGGGTTCTAACTGGCCATCGGCAGGGGTAGGGCGCTCGTTGCCGTGGCCGCGGAGACCCTGAAGGACGGGCCCGTTCACACGCTCGATCTGGCGAGCGCCGTCCTCAGTTTGTCGGGCAACGCCGGTGCGGCATCGGCTGCCGTCTTCGCGCTGCTGGGCTCCGACCGACGGTTCAAGGTCGATCCAGAGGGTCGCTGGACCCTGTGCGGATCTCCGCCCGGCACGCCCCTGATGTCCCTGCGATACGCCGTGGTGGACGTCGAAACCACGGGGGGCCCCTACTCAGGAGGCCACCGCATGAGCGAGCTGGCCATCTACCAAATCCGGGACGGCGCGATTACCGAGGAGTACCATACGCTGCTGAATCCCGGGCGCGCCATTCTGCCCAGGATCGAGGTCCTTACCGGCATTACGAACGAGATGGTCGCGGCGGCCCCGGCGTTCGAGAACGTTGCCCGCGAGGTCGCCGACCGTCTCGAGGGCCGCATATTCGTGGCGCACAACGCACGCTTCGACTGGGGCTTCGTGAGCCGGGAGCTCGTGGATGCTCTGGGAGAGGCGCCGCGGGTCGAACGCCTTTGCACGGTCCAGTTGGCTCGAAAACTCCTGCCCAGCATCCGCCGCCGACACCTCGATGCGCTCGCCTCTCACTTCCACATCCGGATACATCCTCGCCATCGGGCACATGGCGATGCTCTGGCGACCGCGAGGATTCTGATCCGGCTCCTGGACGAGGCGAGCATGCTGGGCCTCCTGGATCTCGATGCTCTCAGGGCCTACATGCGCCGCCCGCGCGGCGGGCGCCCGCGCGGCGCGGCCCGCCAAGGGCAGCAACTCTCCCTGCTGGACGTCGGTACCGGCGGCTGAGCCGAGGCCCGCTGGAGCCAATGCGAGTCCTTGGGATCGCAGGTGACCGGGAATCGGATTCCTTCTACATTAGAACGCTATTCATGGAACGCTGCGGCTTCTTCCGTTGCGCCCAACCACTATTACCACAAACACCACATGACCGATCGATCCAGACAACCTGTCATCGTGGGGACCGCCCGGACGCCCATCGGGCGGTTCTTGGGAGGGCTCGTTTCGGTGCCTGCGACCGAACTCGGAGCGGTGGCCCTGGGGGCCGCCGTCGAGCGGGCGGGCATCGACGCCGACGAAGTACAGGAAGTCATCATGGGCAACGTCATGTCGGCAGGGGCTGGGCAGGCACCCGCGAGACAGGCGGCCATCGGAGCCGGGCTACCCGGCAAGGTCCCGGCATTGACGGTGAACAAAGTATGTGGCTCGGGCCTGAAGGCGGTGATGCTGGCCGCGCAGGCTGTGCGCGCGGGCGATGCTCACCTCATTGTGGCGGGGGGCATGGAATCCATGTCCAACGTGCCGTTCTACCTCCCCGACTTCCGCGCCGGCGCCAAATTCGGGGATCGTACCGCTCAGGACGGCGTCATCCTAGACGGTCTATGGTGCTCGTTCGGGCAGTGCCACATGGGTGGGCACGCCGAGTACACGGCGGCCAAGGCGGGTGTGACGCGAGAGGACGCCGACCGGTTCGCGCTCGAGTCGCACGAAAAGGCGATTGCGGCCATCGACGCGTGCAAGTTCGAAGCCGAGATCGTGGCGGTCTCCATCGAGGGCCGCCGAGGCACCACGGTGGTGGACACGGACGAATCACCGCGCCGCGACACCTCGCTCGAGGCACTCGGGAGGCTCCGTCCAGCGTTCCCGAACGACGCACCCGAGGACATCGAGGAGTTGGTGGTCACCGCCGGCAACGCTCCGGGCCTGAATGACGGTGCCGCCGCCCTGGTCATAGCGTCCCGGGAATATGCGGATGCGCATGGTCTGCCGATCACGGCGGTCATCTCGGAGTACGCCACGGGTGGCACCGAACCGAGGGATCTCTTCTTTGCACCCATCGAGGCGGTGAGAAGCCTCATGGACAAGGAGGGGAAGGCCGTCGGCGACTACGGGCTCGTCGAGTTGAACGAGGCCTTCGCCGTTCAGGCCATCGCAGACATGCGGGCGCTCGAGATGGACGCGGAGCGGGTCAACGTCAACGGTGGTGCGGTGGCGCTGGGACACCCGCTCGGGGCGTCCGGCGCCAGGATCCTGGTCACGTTGTTGGGCGCGATGGACGACCGCGACGTGGACACGGGCCTGGCGGGCCTGTGCCTCGGTGGAGGCAATGCCTTGGCTCTTTCCGTGGAGAAGGTATGAAGGGACTTTCGATATGACCCGGGAGACCAATCGATGAACGCCATCATCAGCACGGCCAGACAGTGGGCTGTCCACGAGCTTGCCCCCTCCCGGAGTGTGCGCGTGGGGCTGGGTATCGTTGCGTTCGTGATCATGACCTCCCTGTCGGCATACGTGTCCGTACCGCTACCGGGGACCGCGGTACCGATGACACTTCAGTCTCTGTTCGTGATCTTGGCCGGGGCGGTGCTGGGCCCCTGGGCGGGTGCGGCGGCCATGGTGTCGTATTTGGGCGTCGGACTCGCCGGAGCGCCGGTCTTTTCGGTCGGTCATGCCGGAATCGCCTGGTTGCTCGGTCCGACCGGCGGTTACTTGATCGCATTTCCGGCCGCGGCGTGCGCTGTGGGTCTGCTGGCCGGGGGTCGCGACGCCGGTGGACCTCGCGTGTTCGCAGCGCTCATGGTGGGGACGGTGGTGATCTTCATGGGAGGAGTGGCCCAACTCCTCGTGATCACCCAGCAGACCTTCGCGGCGGTGTTCGCGCTGGGCGTGGCGCCGTTCATGGTGGGTGGCGTGATCAAGGCTCTGATCGCGCTGGTGGTGGCGCGCCAGCTCCGGGCGACCGGACAGGAGCGCACCTAGCGCCTGTGTGGTCCCCTCTCGAGACAAACTCCCAGCGGAGAGCCCACAGCGGCGTTCCGGACGGGCTTAGAAGGCGAGTTCCCGTGAACCATGATGGATCGGCGGGTTCTGTTCGCGCGCGACGATGAGACGAGTGATAACAGCAGTCGAGGACGGTGGAATGGCGATCGATCGAATCGCGGTGATAGGAAGCGGGACGATGGGCAATGGCATCGCACACCTGTGTGCACAGCACGGGCGATCCGTACACCTCGTGGATGTCTCCGACGAGTTGTTGGAGAATGCCTTCGCCGCGATCTCGAAAAACCTGGACCGCCAGGTGAAGAAGGATCTGCTTACGGAGTCCGAGAAGGCCGACACCCTGGAACGCATTACTGGATTCACGTCGCTCGAGTCGGCGGTGGCCGACGTCCAGTTGGCCGTCGAGGCCGTCCCGGAGGAAGCAGAACTAAAGTATTCCGTCATGCGTTCGCTCGATGATGCCTGCTCGGACGACGCGATCCTGGCGAGCAACACGTCATCCATTTCGATCACCGAAATCGCCGCAAGGACCACACGGCCCGAACGCGTTATCGGAATGCACTTCATGAACCCGGTACCGGTGATGAAGCTGGTAGAGATCATCCGGGGCCTCGGTACCTCGGACGAGACGACCACCGCCGTGATGACCATGGCGAGCGAGCTGGGCAAGACGCCGGTGGAGGTGAACGACTTTCCGGGTTTCGTCTCCAACCGGCTCCTCATTCCGATGATCAACGAGGCCGTGTTCGCCCTCATGGAGGGTGTCGCGGATGCGGAGGCCATCGATACGGTCATGAAGCTCGGCATGAACCATCCCATGGGCCCGCTGGAGCTGGCGGACCTGATTGGGTTGGACACGGTGCTGAACATTTTGGACGTGCTACACCGGGAACTCGGTGAGGACAAGTATCGGCCCTGCCCGCTGTTGCGAAAGCACGTCGCGGCGGGTTGGCTCGGCCGCAAGAGCGGTCGTGGGTTCCACAGCTACGAGTCCTGAGAGGCCTGTTTGACGGGCGAATTCACTACCGACCAACTGGAGATCCGGGCGATGGCCCGGGACTTTGCCGCGGGCGAAATCCGGCCACATGCGCCGGAGTGGGACGCCGCGCGCGAGCTCGACCCGGGTGTCTTCGACAAGCTCGCCGAGTTGGGCTTCATGGGCATGCGGGTGCCGGAGGAGTACGGAGGCTTGGGATTCGACGCGAGCACGTATTTGCTTGCGCTCGAGGAGCTGGCATGGGGCGACGCTGCTGTCGCGCTTACGGTCGCAATCCAGAACGGCCCCGTCACGGCGTTGCTGCTGGCGCACGGGACAGACGAACAGCGTGAGCGGCACTTGCCCGCCATGGCGGCGGGCGACGTCCTCACGGCCTTCGCGCTGTCGGAGAAGGACGCCGGGAGTGATGCTGGGGGCCTCGGCTGTCAGGCCGTGCGGGACGGCGACGGCTGGGTGCTTACCGGGGAAAAGCGCTGGGTGACCAACGGTGCCCGTGCCGGCCTCGTCCTGGTCTTCGCGAGAACGGACTCCTCGGCTGATCGCGGACACGGCATCGGGGCGTTCATCGTGGATCCGTCCGCTGAGGAGTACGAAGTGACGGGCCGTGAGACGACAATGGGCCTGCGCGCCTCCGAGACGGTGACCGTGCGACTGGACGGCGTGCGCATCGATGCGGATGCGGTGGTGGGAGACCCGGAGCAGGGCTTTCGCTATGCTCTGGAGGCCCTCGATGTTGGGCGGTTGGGTATCGGCGCCCAGGCGGTTGGAATTGCCCAGGCCGCGTTCGAGCACTCCGTGGCATACGCGTTGGAGCGAAAGCAGTTCGGGCGGCCGATCGCCGAGTTCGGAGCGATTCAGGGCAAGCTGGCGGACATGGCCGCGCGAATCTCCGGAGCCCGCGCGCTGGTGCACGCGGGCGCCGCCGCGATGGACTCCGGATCGTGTGGGTCGGGAGCCGATAGCCGGTCGGCCCGCGCCGCGAGTGCCAAGCTACAGGCCAGTGAGACGGCGTTTTGGGTGGCTGACGAGGCGGTGCAGATTTTCGGCGGGTACGGCTACATGAGGGATTATCCGGTCGAGAAACTGCTCCGCGATGCCAAGGGCACAGAGATTTATGAGGGGACGAGCGAGATCCTTCGCCTCGTGATCGCGAGGGAAATACTGAACGAGGCTGCAACGAGCCACGAGAATTGACGATAGCTAGCCGAGGCCGATAACGGATGGAGATATTCGAGGCGTTAGCCAAGAGGGGACACGAGCAACTTGTGTTTTGGAGTGAGCCCGCGATCGGGTACAAGGGGATCATCGCGATTCACGACACGACGCTGGGACCCGCTCTCGGTGGTACCCGGTTCTGGAACTACCGCTGTGACAAGGACGCCGTGACCGACGTGCTGCGGCTCTCTCGCGGCATGACGTACAAGGCCTCCGTGGCCGGCCTCAACCTGGGTGGCGGGAAGTCGGTCATCATCGGCGACAACCGGACGCTGCATCGTGAGATGATCTTCCGCGCTCACGGACGGGCCGTCGAATCCCTCAAAGGGCGCTACATCACGGCTGAAGACGTGGGGACATCGGTCGATGACATGGAGTTCGTGCGCATGGAGACGAACTCGGTTGCCGGGGTGCGCGGGCGTTCGGGCGATCCTTCGCCCATTACCGCCTACGGGGTTTACCGTGGTATCAAGGCCAGCGCCAAGTACCGGTACGGAACCGATGATTTGGCCGACAAGCATCTCGCGGTCCAAGGACTTGGGCACGTGGGCTATCACGTGTGCAAGTATCTGTCCGAAGACGGAGCGCGCCTGACCGTGACGGACATCCACGCCGAACGGCTGCAGAGGGTGGTGGACGAGTTCGGCGCCACCGCGGCGAAGCCCGACGACATCTACGCCATAGACGCGGACATTTTCACACCGTGTGCGCTAGGTGCTGTAGTGAACGACGATACGCTCGCGGTCCTGAGGGTGGACATCGTTGCCGGTGCGGCGAACAACGTGCTCGGACGCGCCGAACATGGCACCATGCTCCACGAGCGCGGCGTACTCTACGCTCCCGACTACGTCATCAACGCTGGTGGGCTCTGCAACGTCTATGGTGAGATCCACGGGTGGACCGCCGAGCAGAGCAAGCAGAAGGCGGGTGAGATCTTCAACACCCTCCTGCGCATCTTCGAACGGGCTGCCGATGACAGCATCCCCACGAGCCAAGCCGCGGACAGGGTTGCACAGCAGCGGATCATGGAGGCTGGGAATCTCAAACGTAGCCATGTGTAGAGCGTCGCCGAGGGCACGTTCTCTCGTGGTCACCCGTCAATCTGGCTGGCAGGGCAAATGGACCATCTGAGAGCAACGGACCCGGACGTCTACGAGAGCATCCGGGCGGAGGCGAACCGGCAGGCGACACAACTCGCGTTGATCGCATCGGAGAACTTTGTCTCTCGGGCGGTGCTCGAGGCGATGGGTACGGTGCTGACCAACAAGTACGCCGAAGGCCTCCCGGGAAAGCGGTACTACGGCGGCTGTGAGCACGTCGACGCGATCGAAGAGAAAGCTCTGGCTCGCGCCAAGGAGATCTTCGGGGCGGACCACGCCAACGTCCAAGCCCATTCCGGCGCACAGGCCAACATGGCTGCCTATTTGGCGCTGCTCGAACCCGGCGACTCGATTCTCGGTATGGACCTCAGTCATGGCGGGCACCTGACGCATGGAGCGAGTGTCAATTTCAGCGGACGACTCTTCGAGGCGACGACGTACGGCGTCCGAGAATCCGACGGCCGTATCGACTACGATGCGTTGCGTGATCAGGCGAAGAAGGTCCGACCTCGCCTGATCATCGCGGGCGCAAGCGCCTATCCGCGTATCCTGGATTTCGAGACATTCGCCGAAATCGCGGCCGAGGTGGAAGCCTTCTTCGTTGTAGACATGGCCCATATCGCTGGACTGGTCGCCGCAGAGGTGCACCCGACACCCGTGCCGGTGGCCGACATCGTCACGTCTACGACCCACAAGACGCTACGCGGCCCCCGCGGCGGACTGATCCTGTGCAAGGACGAGCACGCCAAGGCTGTGGACAAGTCGGTGTTTCCAGGCATCCAAGGCGGGCCGTTGATGCACCTGATCGCTGCCAAGGCCGTCGCCTTCAAGGAAGCCCAGCAGCCCGACTTCAAGAGCTATCAGCGCCGCATCGTGGCGAACGCGCGGGCGCTGGCCGCAGGCCTCAGAGAACAGGCTTTCCATTTGGTGAGTGGCGGAACGGACACCCACCTCGTCTTGGTCGACCTTCGTCCCAGCCACCCGGATCTCACTGGTAAGGATGCCGAGGAGTCGCTCGAGCGGGCGGGGCTGACGCTGAACAAGAACACGGTGCCAGGGGAGACGCGGTCTCCGTTCGTTGCTTCGGGATTGCGTATCGGTACACCTGCGTTGACCACGCGCGGGATGGGCGAGGAGGAGATGGGTCGAATTGCGGGTTGGATCGGCGAAGTTCTTTCGGATCCGGCTGACGAAAAGGTGATCGCCAGAATTTCCGAAGAGGTGCGCGTACTTTGTCAGGCGCACCCCATTTACGCCGATCTGGCGACTCCCGGCTGAGCAGGCGTGACGCCGGTTGCGCACGACGGGGTACGAGCGGGCACTAGCGCCGAGGCCCTGGGATCGCAAGATTGGCGTTATGACTGAGCTTCAGTTCGCTGAGGAAGTTTTCGGTAGGCTACGTGAAAAGCACCCGCGCTTCCACGGGAAAGCCTATCTGTTTCTCCTGTCGGCCCTTCATCAGGTGATCGACGAGCTGGACGAGCCGCGGCACATCTCGGGGCAGGAATTGGCGGCGGGAGTTCGTGGTTTGGCATTGGAGCGGTATGGGCCGATGGCTCGCGCTGTACTGGAGCATTGGGGAATCCACACCACCGAAGATATCGGGGACATCGTCTTCGCGATGGTGGAGTTCGGAATCCTTACGAAGCAGGATGAAGACCGGCGCGAGGACTTCAGGGATGTCTTCGACTTCGCGGAGGCTTTCGAGCAGAATTATCCCTGGGCAGCCGGTATTTGACCGAAGCCACGGTCACGGGTTCACATACAATCGAGGCCTCCGGGAGGGGTTGAACATGGCGGATGACCAGGCGTTTCCTAAGTGTCTGAAGTGCGAGAGCGGGATTCTGATTCCCCTTTCGGACTACGGGCGTGAGGGAGCGACCATCATGTACAAGGCGTGGGTGTGCTCCAACCCCGAGTGCGGGTACAACATCCGGATCGACAATGGGGAGATCAGCTTCGGTCGTTCGATCACTCATAGCTTCAAGTAGGTGCTCCCCCGCCGCACGGCGCGAGTCCCGCGTCGGCCGGCATCTTCGCGGGCGCCTGGTCGCGATGCCCTTTCATATTTCCCGGTCGGGCCATTGTGAGGCCGGAATGCACGGTCGTTGAGCGCGACGTCCGGATCCGCACCGGTGCGGCCCTTCGGCCGCGCGCTGGTCCACGCGCCCACGGGTGACGAGGCCGCCACATTCGATCGGCGGGCCATCGACCAACTGGGCGTGCCACAAACGACCCTCATGGAAAATGCCGGGCTGGCGGTTGCGGAGGCCGCCCGGAAGGAGCTCGGTGGGGCCGCGGGTTTGCCGGTACTGGTCTTGGTTGGTCCCGGCAACAACGGGGCCGACGGTCTGGTCGCCGCCCGCCATCTGCGGCGCTGGGGCGCCGATGTTACCGCGTTTGTGGTTACCGGCAGGCCCCAGCCAGACCCCAAAATGGAGCTGGCGCGACGCTATGGCGTTGCCGTGGAGGAGTCCTCTGGGGATGCCGGCATGCGGGAGTTGGACCGGCTTCTGGGCCGTTGCCGCCTGGTCATCGATGCGGTGCTGGGGACCGGACGGTCCCGTCCCCTTGAGGGAGCGGTGAAA
>JADFRS010000046.1 GCA_022561145.1 Gemmatimonadota bacterium | reverse complement strand
CCCAAAGCGCTGCCGCGCGGGATGATCGTCGCCTTGTGGATCGGGTCCGACGCGGTTTCGTGGAGCGCGACGATCGCGTGCCCCGCCTCATGATAGGCGGTCATGCGCTTCTCGT
This sequence comes from Gemmatimonadota bacterium, assembly GCA_022561145.1. Lineage (GTDB taxonomy): Bacteria > Gemmatimonadota > Gemmatimonadetes > Longimicrobiales > Gaopeijiaceae > JACZXQ01. The sequence goes on along the minus strand of JADFRS010000046.1, from coordinate 27,182 downwards.
CCTCGGTCATCACCATCGAGCGCCGCTCGGCGCCCATCATGACCTTGTCCTTGGCTTCCTCGAACTCGGCCATCGCGACGAGCCTTTTGCCCTTGCGCGCCGCCATCAGCGCCGCCTCGTTGACGAGGTTGGCGAGATCGGCGCCCGAGAAGCCCGGCGTCCCGCGCGCGATCGTGCGGCTGTCGACGTCGGGCGCCAGCGGCACCTTCTTCATATGGACTTCGAGGATCTTGACGCGCCCTTCGATATCCGGGCGCGGCACCACGACTTGCCGGTCGAACCGGCCCGGGCGCAGCAAAGCCGGATCGAGCACGTCGGGGCGGTTGGTCGCGGCGAGGAGGATCACCCCTTCGTTGGATTCGAAGCCGTCCATCTCCACGAGGAGCGCATTCAGCGTTTGCTCCCGCTCGTCGTGACCGCCTCCAAGGCCCGCACCCCGGTGCCGTCCAACCGCGTCCATCTCGTCGATAAAGATGATGCAGGGCGCGTGGGCCTTACCCTGCTCGAAGAGGTCGCGGACCCGCGACGCACCGACGCCCACGAACATCTCGACGAAGTCGGAGCCTGACATCTGGAAGAACGGGCGCGAGGCCTCCCCGGCCACCGCCTTGGCCAGCAGGGTCTTACCGGTGCCCGGAGGCCCCACCAAGAGCACGCCCTTTGGCAGGCGGCCGCCCAGGCGAGAGAACTTCTGAGGATCCTTGAGGAACTCGATGATCTCCTCGAGTTCCGCCTTGGCCTCTTCGGCCCCAGCGACATCGGCAAACGTGACCTCGGGAGTATCCGGTGAGATCAGCTTGGCCTTGGAGCGGCCAAACTGGAAAGCCCGGTTCCCGCCCGATTGCATAGTCCGGAAGATCCAGAACCAGAAGGCAATGATGATGATCCACGGGAGGGCTCCGATCACGAGCGTGCCCCAGCCTCGCGTTTCGACCTCGCCCGCAAGCTCCACATCGTGCTCCTGGAGCTGACTGATCAACTCTTCGCTGATCTCGCCCAGGAGTGTCGTGGTGAACTCCGTGTATTCCTGTTGTTCATCGATGTAGGGTGTGCGCAACTCGCCCTCGATGCGCTGGCCCTCGATGACCGTCACGCTGAGGATCCTGTCCCCCTCGAGCTGGTCCATGAATTCCGTGAAGGTGAACTCCTTCACGGCCTCATCCTGTCCACGCAGGAACTGGAAGGCTAGAAACGATATCAGGACGAGCAGGACCCAAAAGGCGCCCGTCCTCGAATACCGGCCCATCTTCGAATTGTCCGGTGTCGGAATTGAATCTCTATCTGACATGCTGTCCCTTACACTGGGGATCGATCAGAGTACCACTCAACGCGTCTCACAGGCTCCCAATATACGGTAAGTGTCTGAAACTCTCGCTGAAATCTAGCCCATAACCCACCAGAAACTCGTTAGGTGCGTCGAAACCGACCCAGCGCGGCTCGAGCGCGAGTTGTGTCACACGCTTATGGAGCAGCGCGCAGATTTCGAGACTCCGGGGACGTCGCTCTTCGAGGAGGGGAATCAGCCGGTTCATGGTGTTCCCGGAATCCACAATGTCCTCCACGATGATGACGGACCGCTCCTCCAGGGACGCCTCGGGATCGTACAGCAATTGTACGTTTCCACTCGACACCGTCGCCGGGCCATAGCTCGAGGCGACGAGGAAGTCGACGTGGAGAGGAAGCTCGATCGCGCGCACCAGATCCGCGAGGAAGATGAATGATCCCTTGAGCAGCCCAACGACCAGGAGATCGTCTCCCGCCCCATAACTTTCGCTGATCTCCGCGCCCATGGCCTTGACGCGCTCGCCGATCTCCTCGGCGGTGTAGACCGTGCGCGTGAGCTCACGACCACCCAGTTGTGCCAGACTACCGCTCACAGTTCCTCTCCGACCGCAATGCTCAAGGCGCCCACTTCCTCCGTTTCCTCCCCTACCTCCGCCACACACGACCTCATCACTCCAGGGATCCAGAGTACGGATCCGCCCCCGTCCACGAGGACAGGCCGCCGGATTCGCTCATGAGCAGGTACGCGCGCCTCCGCGAATACCTTCTTCAGCTTCTTGGACCCATAAGGTAGCCGCATTCGGTCTCCGGGAGACCATTCCCGGAAACTGGCCGGAAATTCCAACTGCGACAGGGAGAATCTCTCCACCCACCGACCCTCCGGCGGCGGGCCGATCGACCAAGCCGCCGTCATGTGCCGCCCCCCAACTACAAATCTCCCACTACCGGAGCCGGGCTCTTGGATCGCCAGCGGACGGTGCTCCTCACGCACCGGCTTTTCCGAAAGGAACAACTCGTCGAACGACCTTCGGAGCACGAGAGCGCCCTGCAGCCGGATACTCCGGCCGCTGGCGCCCGCCCTGGCGAACTCCAGCACGGCACGGGTTCCAGCTTCGTCGAGCCTCACGCCGAAACGCTCGATCGCAGCCCGAAGCAGTCTGGCCTGGACCACCGAATGATAGGCCAGCAGCGCGGAGCGATCAACCGACAGCACCCCGTTCTCGCGGCTCTGGACGAGGCGATCCAGAAGCTCGGGAACGACACACCGCCACCCCTCCTCCTCCTGGCCTGCCAATCGCGCAAGCCGGACCAACGATGACGTGACGCCGGGTGCGACGTGCTGCTCCATGAGGGGAATGACCTGGTGCCGCAGAACGTTTCTCGCGAACCGAAGATCCAGGTTGCTCTCGTCGTTGCGCGTCACGAGCCGGTGGGCCGCCAGGAACGTTTCGATCTCGCCGCGACGGAAAGGCAACATCGGACGGACGATCCCGGGCTCGCGGGTTTCGGGAATGCCTGAAAGACCGGCCAAACCCGTGCCTCGCGCGATCCTGAAGAGCACGGTCTCCGCCTGATCGTCCTCGTGATGCCCGGTGGCGATCTTGGAGGCCCCAGTTCGCGCCGCGACGGCCTCGAGGAAAGCGTAGCGGGCGTCGCGCGCTTCCTCTTCTCCCGTGAATTCCACACTCGCTTCGCCGCACTGGAAGCCGACGCCCCACGCACGCGTGAGTCCGCGAAGCCAGGCTACGTCACTAGCGCTATCGGGGCGCATGCGATGGTCGAAATGAGCCGCCACCAAGTCGAGAGCCGGCAACCCAGGTGAGAAACGCAGCAAATGGAGCAAGGCCGTCGAGTCCGCACCGCCGGAAACCGCCACGACCACACGTTCACCCGTGTTGAACAACCGGCGTGCGGCGACATGTTGAACGAAACGCCCGGCGAGGCCGGTGTCGGTCCTGGTCATGAGTCCTCCGGCGTCCAGATCGGGGGAGCCGGCCTACCGGCTACGTCCATGAGGACACGCGCGAGCACGTCGGGTCGGTCGGTTTGGATACCGTCCACGCCCCAATCGAGCAATCGCCTCATGTCCGCCTCCTCGTCTACGGTCCACACCTGGACCGGGATGTTACGCGCATGGGCCGCTCGGATGAACCGCCGGCTCACGACGCGGATACGCCTCCAGAACTCGGGCACCTGAAGCACATCGCCGCGAGGCGTGTAGGCCCGCGAGATCCCCACTTGGACCGCAGCCCAGAACGACATCACCTGGCGTCGAGACGTGCCCCAGGGTCCGGAGTAGCCTCTCACCGGCTGCCGGTCACGATCGTACTCGGCGGCCACCAGGACGCGGTGCTCCGCACCGTGCGCGCGAACCAGGTCGACGAGGGGCACGGCCACTTCACGCGTTTTCGTCTCGACGTTGATTCGCACGGCCGGAAACGCCTCCAGCACGTCCGCAAAGCGAGGCACTCGGACTCCCTCGCCCCGAAACGAATGCCTGCCTTCAAGGTCACGGAAATGGTAGCCGGCGTCGAGGCGCTGCACCTCCGCAAGCGACATGTCCCTCACCGGCCCCGTGCCATCGCACGTCCGGTCCACAGTGGGGTCGTGGATGAGGACGACCTCGCCGTCCCGGGTCAGGCGGGCGTCCGTCTCCAGCATGTCGGCGCCCCAGTCCTCGACGGCCGACCGGAACGCCTCCATGGTGTTTTCCGGTGCCAGGAGGGATCCGCCGCGGTGTGCGACGAACATCGGGGCACCGGCCAGGCAGCCATGGCCCGGCCTCGGGCCGTCAAAAAGCCCCATGGTCCGGCCCTCGTCAGGAGGGGACAGTTTCCCCCCCCCAGCCCCTCGACGTCCGCGGGATCGATCCCGTGCAACTGGAAGAGGACGAGGTCGATCAGCCGATCGGTCATCGACAGCTCTCCTGCGGTTCGGGCAGGATCTTCGTCGTCGTCCGCATCCCGCTGCTCTTCAAGCTCGACCACCCGACCGGCCAAAAACTCGAGCACGCCGGTCACGATCTCCGGCCGGGGATTCGCCGGCGCCAGAGAGTCGGGCATCACCTCTGCCAAGAGCAGCCCACGGACGAATGCGAGAAATCCGGGAAACACCATCTCGGTCAGTGCACCCGACTCCATCCGTTCCTCCTGGGTGAGGTTCTCCCACTCCACCTCGTTCCAGTAGAAGTCGGTGGCCGCATCGTGGAGGTGTTCCCGCTCGGCGTCGGACAGGCCCGGACCATCAGAGGGGACCGGTGTTTCCATAGGGCGTCCGAGGATCCTCTCGAGGCGCTGCCGCCGCGCTTCGAGCATGGTCTTGATGCGTTCGTTCATCGGAGCTCCTGTCACCTCGCCTTGTCACGGCTTATCCGACTTACAATCCAATCGTACAGCCGTCTTGGGAAAATCTGTCCCACCCACACGGATGAGGCCAGGGGCCAAGGAAAGTGGTACGCCCTAGCCCTCCTGACGATTGCCCCGTGTATGCGGTCCACGGCATCGTCCAACTCCACGAGGAACGGCATGGAGTGTAGGTTTCTATCGGTCAATGGCGTCCGCACGTACCCGGGGGAAATGACGGTCACATCGACGCCCCGGCCCCGCAGGTCCACTCGCAGGCTTTCGAGAAACTTGGTCACGGCTGCCTTGGACGCAGAGTACCCGGCCGTACGTGGGAGGCCCCCGTATGCTGCCAGACTGCTAACTCCCACGATCTGGCCGCGGCGGCGGCTCAGCATCCCGGGCAGCACGGCCTCGACCGCATACACGACACCGAAGAAGTTGACACCCATGAGCTGTTCTATCATGCCGGAGTCCAACTCATCGACGAGGGTCATCTCGCTCTGGCCAGCGTTGGCGACGAGCAGATCGATGTCACCAAGCTCCCGGCGACACCGCTCGACCGCGGCGCACACCTCTTCTCGAACCGAGACATCGCACGGCAGCGCGAGGGCGTCGCCTCCGGCAGACCGGATATCCTCCGCGAGTTCCTCCAACGGCTGCGCACGGCGAGCCACTAGCCCTAGTCGGTACCCGTCGGCTGCCAGACGCATGGCGAGGCCCCTCCCGATCCCCGAGGAGGCACCTGTGATCAGCGCGACCGGCCTGCGGCTCAAGAGATCCTCATCGGTCCAACGGCGGCTCACCGAGAGGATGCCGCTCATGCACCAGGCGGGCCAGCGCCAGCACGGACTCCTCCCCGCACGGCGGCCCCAGGATCTGCAAGCCGACCGGAAGTCCCTCGGCATCGAGTCCACAAGGAGCCGAGGCGACCGGAAGTCCCGTCAGGCTCAGCACGAAGGTCGGGGCGATCCAATCCACGTAGTGCTTCATGGGTCGGCCGGCCACCGTATCGGGATAGCTCTGCTCGACGGGGAACGGCGGCACGGCCATGGCCGGCGTGACGAGGTAGTCGTAGCTCTCGAAGAAGCCTGCGAAGTATTCCCAAATCCGGCCACGCACCTGTTCCGCCCACGCGTATTGCCGGGTGGTCACTTCGAGGCCCGCCCTCACGTTGCCCGCCACGTTGTCTCCCAGTTCGTCGAGGCGGTCGAGGTGCGGAAACTGGTGCGCCACCATCCAATAACCGCGCAGATGCAGGAACGCCTCCCGCCCTTCGGAGAGGTCGATATCCACTTCGTCCACCCTCGCCCCATCCTCCTCCAAGGCAAGCGCGGCCGCGCGGCATTGGGCCTCGATCGCCGGGTCGATCCCGATCCCGACCAGGTCCGGACAGTAGGCGATACGTAGGCCCTCCGCGCTGGCATCCCGGACCGCGCCCACGAAGTCCCTTCCCTGGGCCGGCCGGCCGACCGGACTCCGGCGACTCGGGCCCGCGATCGCCTGAAGCATCATCGCCACATCTTCGGCGGTACGTGCCATGGGGCCGGTCACCTGCAGTCCGTCCCACATGAAGTGCGAGGGGTAGGTCGGCACGAGTCCAGGGCTGGGGCGCAGGCCCACCACACCACAAAACGAGGCCGGGATGCGCAGAGACCCACCCAGATCGACGCCTTCGGCCAAAGCGATCATGCCCGTGGCGAGCGCCGCCGCACCACCACCTGTGGAGCCCCCTGCGCTCAGGTCCGGGTTCCACGGATTGCGGGTGCAGCCGAAGATCTCGTTGAAGGTGTTGCCTCCGGCGGCGAACTCCGGGCAGTTCGTCTTGCCGAGAATGACCGCTCCCGCTCTTCGGAGCCGGCGCACCACGAGGGCGTCCTCCTCCGGCACATGGTCGGCATACATGGGCGAGCCGAAGGTGGTACGCACCCCCTTCACAGGGGTGACGTCCTTGATGCCCACAGGCAGACCGAACAGTGGTCCGGGCTCTTCTCCCCGACTCAGAGCCTCCTCCAGCGCGCGGGCGTCTTCTACCGCCCGCTCGTTCAAGGTGACGACGGCGTTGATCACGCCACCATACCGATCGACACGGGCCAGCGACGCTTCTACCACGTCCACCGGCGAGACCTCGCCCGCGCGAAGGCGCCGCCCCAACTCCGACGCGCTCAGGCGCCCGAGCTCGTCCTCGAGAGATCGGCTCACGAATCCTCGTCCACGAACGCTACGATTCTGGCGAACGCCGCCTCCCCGCCCTTGAACTTCCATGGGAAACGCCGATGGTGAGCCTCTGGTCCTGAAGCTCCGGGGCGTCGATATCGCCACCCAGGTTCTCAGCGTGCATGCAGTTGTGCGGGAAGAGCGCGTTGTGGGCGATCTGGTAGTCACTGTCCGGAAAGAGCCGCGCGACCCCCTCCTGGCCCCCGAACTTCTCCTCGCAGAGCGCACGTACGCGATCGCAGTGCCCATGCATGCCTTTCCCGAGGAACCGCCCGATAGGAAGGTTCATGGGGTGGTCCGCCGAGATCGCGTCCACCGCCCAGATCTTGATCTTCTTCTCCAGGAGCCAGGGGATCATGTCCGGGTGGGGGCCGGGATGCCGGTGGACGTAGCGTTCCTCGTCGGCCTCGCTGCCGAACTGGGCGTAGCGGTGCCACCCGGTGTGGAGCACCAGGATATCCCCGTCTTGCACCTCCACGTGCTTTTCGATCATCTCGGGCGTGTAAACGTCCAGATCATCGAGCTCCTCATCCAGATTCACGATCACTCCAGAGCCGTAGAGCCAGTCCATCGGGATCTCGTCGATGGTCATGCCCGAGGTCACGAAGTGCCGGGGCGCATCCAAGTGCGTACCCATGTGGTTGGAGGTCTGGATGTACTGGGCATTCACCCCGTGCTCCGACTTCCGCTTGATGTACTTCACCTCGAAGGGGGGATAGTACGGCCAGGCGAAAACGTCCTGGTTGAGCGGCTGAGAGAGGTCATATGGCTTCATGGAGAGTCTCCGGTTGTGGCTTCACCACGCATGAAGAGGAAGTAGACGAGGAACGCCACGATCGCAGCCGAGAACCAGGCACCATTGAAGAGAAAGGCCAAGCTGGGGTGCAGCGTCCCGACGAGCGCCACCGCGATGCCCGTGAGCGTTGCAACCACCGCGTGGCGGTTCACGCCGCGCTGGTAGGTGTAGGCGCCGCCCTCCGTGTAGAGGTCGCGCAACCGTAGTACGCCCCGCCGGATAACGACGTAGTCGCACACGAGCACGCCGGCAACGGCACCGAGGAGACCCGAGTAGCTGATCAGCCAGGTCTGGTACATGTCGAGCAGTCGCCAGGGAAAGATCAGGATGCCGATCACCCCCGCGATCATGCCTCCCGCGCGGAAGCTGATGCGCCGCGGATCGAGGTTGGAGAACGAGTTCGCGGGCGCGACCACGTTCGCCGCGATGTTGGTGCTCAAGGTGGCGACGACGATGGCCCCCATCGCAGCCAACCCCAGGAGCTGGCTCCCACCCTCCGCCGTGATGCGGGATACCAGGTCTATCGGATTCCAGATCGCCTCACCGTAGATGACCACCGTGGCGCTCGTAACCACCAGCCCCACGAACGCGAACAGCGGCATGGTCGTGAGGAGACCGATGGCTTGGCCGACCATCTGATCCTTCTGGCTGCGCGCGTAGCGTGTGAAGTCCGGAATGTTGAGCGACAGAGTGGCCCAGTAGCCCACCATCGCCGTCACCCAGGGGATGAAGAGCGTGAGCATGAACTGAGCGAAGGTGCGGTCGCTCTGTTCGCCAGCCAGCCGGTTCGACTCCGCGAGCAACGTGCCCAGGCCACCCACACGCACGATGGCCCAGGCCATGAGTGCCAGTCCCATGAGCACGAGGAACGGCGCAGCGATGGTCTCCAGCCACTTGATGGACTCGGTGCCCGCCCACGCGAAGTGCATGTTCACCATCCAGAACATGAAGAAGCTCGCGTAGTGCGACACCCCGTATCCCATGAAAGCCCAGGAGCCACCCAGATCGGCCCAGCCGGACCACAGGATGCCGATGGCCACGTTGATGGCGAGTCCGCCGATCCAGGTCTGGATGCCGAACCAGCCACACGCGACCACGGCCCGCAGCAGGGACGGGAGGTGCGCACCGGTGAGCCCGTACGCCGCCCGCGCGAAGACCGGGAACGGAATCCCGTAGCGCGTGCCCGCGTGTGCCGTAACCACTAGGGGGATCAGCACGACGGCATTCCCGATGAGGATCGCCAGCATGCTCTGCCACCAATTCATGCCGGCTTCGATCATTGACGCCGCAAGCATGTAGGTGGGTATGCACACGCTCATCGCCACCCAGAGTGCGGCGAAATTCCACATGCTCCAGGTGCGTGCCGCGATGCCCGAGGGTGCGATGTCGGCGTTCGTGAACCGATTCTGGGGGAGCGGGCCGTCCAACTCGACCATGCCGCGGATCATGACGCACCCTCACCCATCACACACCCCGCGCGCTCGAACGCCGCGGTGAGTGCTCGCCGGACCAGCACTGTGGCCAGATGCCTGCGATACGCCACCGAGGCGTGCATGTCCGCCTGAGGGTCGATGTCTTTATTCCCCGCGGCGTGGCCGGCCGCGAGCACCGCCGCGCTGGAAGGACGCTCTCCGACCAGGCAGGCCGAGGCCTGCTCGGCGAGCATGGGCCTGGAGCCGACGCTCAGCAGCGCGATACTGGCCCGATGGCATCGTCCGGCCGGGTCACACACCACCGAAGCCGCCACACCCACCATGGCGTAATCCCCCAGGCGGCGGGAAACCTCCAGGAACGCCTGTCCACCACCCTCTACCGCTGGAGGCAGCACCACCTCCGTCAGAAGCTCGCCCTCCTCCAGGGCCGTCCCGAAGAACCCTGTGAAAAAGTCGCCAGCCCCGATCGAGCGCTCTCCGTCCGGCCCTCGGACCCGCACGCTCGCGCCGAGAGCGAGCATCACGGCCGGCAGCTCCGATCTCGGGTCGGCATGGGCCAGATTGCCTCCGATGGTGCCGCGGTTGCGGATCTGCGCATGGGCCACGAAGGGGAGGGTCTCGGCCAAGAGCGGCACCTTCTCGGCCACCAGAGCGCTCCGTTCAGCCGCCGCCTGACGCACCATCGCTCCCAGGCGGAGGCCACCGTCGTCCGCCTCGTCCACGGAGTCCAGGCCCTTCACCGCGTTCAGGTCGATCAGTACAGCGGGTTGTGCCAGCCTGAAGTTCATGGTGGGAATGAGGCTCTGCCCTCCGGCGAGAAGCTTGGCTTCGTCTCCATACTCCGCCAACAGATGGAGAACTTCTTCTACCGTGTCGGGGCGCCGGTACTCGAATGGAGCCGGTTTCACGAGGCGGCCTCCGGATCCGACGGCGTGCCGTGCACGAGGTCGAACAACCGCCCAGGGCTGAGCGGCATCTCGAGAATCTCGACAGCCCCCTGCAGAGCATCCTCCAGCGCCTGCGCATACAACGCACCCACGGGAATCGCTCCCGCCTCACCCACCCCTTTCACACCCAGTGGATTCAAGGGCGAGGGCGTCTCCACGTGGGCGACCTCCATGTGCGGCACGTCGGTCGCCGTCGGCAACAGGTAGTCCATGAACGACGCGTTCAGGAGCTGCCCTTGGTCGTCGTAAACCAGCTCCTCGAAGAACGCATTGCCGATACCGTGGGCCACTCCACCGTGGATCTGGCCGTCCACGATGACCGGGTTGACCAGACGTCCACAGTCGTGGACCACGACGTAGCGCTGGATGGAGACTTCCGAGGTCTCCGGATCGATCTCGACGATCATGGCGTGCACACCACTCGCGGTGGTCCCACGCGCCGGCCCGAAGTACGACGTCGCCTCCAAGCCCGGCTCCGCACCCGGCTCCACTGTCCCGCGCAGGGGATTTGCCCGCACGGCGAGTTCGCCCAGAGAGATCGAGAGATCAGAGCCTTTGACACGCACGACACCGTCGGCCAGCTCGAGGTCATCCTCCGCCGCCTCCAGAGCCTCGCTCGCCAACGCCAGAATCTTCTTTCGAACCACGATCGCCGCTTCGTGGCAGGCGCTTCCGGCAACCACGATGCCCCGGCTCGCGAACGTGCCCGTTCCCCAGGAGAACTCCCGCGTGTCGCCGGTGGCCACGTTCACGTCGGTGACGTCGACGCCGAGTTGATCGGCGACGATCTGAGCGAACGTCGTGAAGTGCCCCTGTCCCTGTGTCCCGACCCCGGTGGCGAGCTGGACCTTGCCACTCGGCTCCACGCTCACGCGTGCGCCCTCGTAAGGCCCGATCCCCGTGCCCTCCACGTACGAGACGATGCCCAAGCCGAGCTGCCGTCCCGCGTCGCGCGCCTTTGGCTGCTCCTCCTCCAGGAACTCGCGGTAGCCGATCATCTCGGCCGCCTTCTCCATCGCCGGGAGATAATCTCCGCTGTCATACACCAGGGGTGCCGAGTCCTGAAACAGGATCTCGTGGTTGTGAGGGAATTCGTCCGGTGTGAGGAAGTTGCGCTTCCTGATCTCGACCCGGTCGATACCGAGCTCCTTGGCGGCGAAATCCAGCAAACGCTCCATGACGAACACGCCGTGCTGGCGACCGGCGCCCCGGACGGGGGTCACGATGGTCTTGTTGGTGAAAACGGCGGTGAACTCGCTGTAGTAGTTGGGCACTCGATACGGCCCGAGCAGTGTGCACTGCGTGTTGATGGGCACCGTGATGCCGTACGGATCGTACGCGCCGGAGTCGTGCAGAAAGACGTCCTTCACGCCCAGAATCCGGCCCTCGGAGTCGACGGCCAGCTCCGCCTCATGCAGTTGAAGCCGCTCGTTGGCGGTGGCGAAGAAACTCTCCGCGCGATCTTCGATCCACTTCACCGGCCGCCCGAGGCGCATGCTGATCCACGGGATCAACACCTCCTCCGGGTAGAACATCATCATCTTCGGGCCGAAGCCCCCGCCCAAGAAGGGCGCCACGACCCGTACCTGGGACTGAAGCAGCCCCAACCGCTCGGCGAGCCCGTTACGGATGGGGATCGGCGCCTGGGTCGTGTCCCAGACCGTGAGCTCCTCGTTGCGCGGATTCCAATCGGCCAGGATGCCGCGATTCTCCAGCGAGCCCGCGACGCCCCGGTCATAGCTGAACTTGCGAGACACCACGGTGTGGGCCTCGGACCGGGCAGCCTCGTAGTCCCCTTTCCGCTGGACCGCGTGCGCGGCAACATTGGTCCCCAAGGCCTCGTGGATCACAGGCGAATCGGGAGCCAAGGCCTCTTCGAGTCCCACCACCACCGGGAGGGGCTCGATGTCCACGACGATGTCCTCGAGCGCATCCTCGGCGATGTAGCGACTCTCGGCCACGACTACCGCCATGGGCTCCCCCACGTGCACCACCCTGTCGCGTGCGAGCGGCACCAGCGTGGCCGTGTTGAACGTCAGGCCCGCGATGGGCGGAGGCGGAACCAGCAATGGCCCGTGGCACCAGTAGTCCCCCAGATCCTCTGCCGTGTAGACCGCGATCACGCCCTCACGTCGCCTGGCCGCTGAAGTGTCCAGGCTGAGCAGCCGGCCGTGGGCGAAGTCACTCCGCAGAAAGGCGGCATGCAGGGTACCTGCGAGGTGCACGTCGTCCACGAAAATCGCGCGGCCGGTGAGCAACTGCGCGTCCTCGTTGCGCACGACCCCCGCGCCGACATAAGGATGGGCTCCCATCAGACCTCGACCTCGCGCATCTTCGATGCCGCCAGCCGGGTCGCGGCCACGATGTTCTGATATCCGGTGCAGCGGCACAGATTCCCGGAAAGGGCGGCACGCACCTCGGCCTCGCTCGGGTCGGGGTTCTCGCGCAGGAAGGGCACGAGCGTCATCAAGATGCCCGGGGTGCAGAAGCCGCACTGGAGCCCGTGCGCCTCCCGGAACGCGTCCTGAATGGGGTGCAGCTCGCCTCCACCGGGCGCCAACCCCTCCACCGTGGCGAGCTCGCACCCGTCGGCCTGCACCGCGAACACCAGGCACGAACGCACGGCCGCCCCATCCATCAGGACCGTGCAGGCTCCACAGACCCCATGCTCGCACCCGACGTGCGTGCCGGTCAGTTCCAGGGCATGCCGCAGGAAGTCGCTGAGGAGGAGTCGTGGCTCCACATCGGCGCGATGCTCCACACCGTTGACGGTCAGAGTGATCTCCATGGCGAAGGAGCTTAGGCGGCTGCCTCGACGGTAGGCAAGGCGGCAGCATGGCCTCTCGCCCGGCGGTTTCTCTTGCCCGAACCGGCCCCGAGTGTTGATATGCGTGCTCGTCTCACCACAGCCCGGAGTCCGCATGGGGTCCCCCGTGGTCTACGGCATCGAGGACCGGCCGCCCTTGAAGGAGGCCCTGCCGCTCGGCGTCCAACACATGCTCGCCATGCTGCTGTCGAACGTCACGATTCCCCTGATCATCGTGGGTTCGCTCGGGCTGGCGGCGGGCGACACGGCCCTGATCGTGCAGATGGCGCTGTTCATGGCGGGCGCGGCCACCTTGGTGCAAACCTATCCGATCGGACCGGTGGGCGGCCGCATCCCCGTCATCATGGGAACGAGCGTGGCGTTCGTCGGTGCGTCCGTCGCCATTGGCCAGGAGTTCGGCCTCGCATCGGTGTTCGGGGCGTGCCTGGTCGCGTCCCTGGTAGAAGTGGCTCTGGGATTCTCGATCGTACCGCTCAGGAAGCTATTCCCTCCCCTGGTCACCGGGGTGGTACTCATGCTGATCGGCCTGACCCTCATCCCGGTCGGAATGGACTACGCCGCCGGGGGTGTTGGCGCCTCCGACTACGGGTCGCTACCCAACCTGGGTATCGCGGCCGTGGTGTTCGTGTTGACGCTCGGGTTGAACCAATACGGACGGGGATTCGTGAAGTACACGAGCGTGCTGATCGCCGTGATCGTCGGTTACGTGCTGGCCCTGGTGCTGGGCAAGGTGACGTACGCCGGCATCGCCACGGCGGACTGGTTCTCCCTCCCACGGCCTCTGGCGCTCGGCCTGGAGTTCCACTGGGGGCCGATCCTCCTGATGGGTTTCATCTACGTGATCTCGGCCATGGAAACCATCGGCGACATCTCGGGGATCGTGGCGGCGGCGGGGCGCGATCCCACCACGAGCGAATTGCGCGGGGGGCTCGTGGCCGACGGCGTCATGAGCGGCCTGGCCGCGCTCTTCAGCACGTTCCCGAACACCTCGTACTCGCAGAACGTGGGGCTGGTGAACTTCACCGGCGTGGTGAGCCGCCACGTGGCCGCGATCGCGGGCATCATGCTGGTGGCGCTGGGCATCGTGCCCAAGGTGGGCGCCGCCTTCGCGACCATTCCCGCGCCGGTAATTGGTGGCGGCGGGCTGATGATGTTTGCGATGATCTTCGCGAGCGGGGCGGCGATCGTGCATCGCGGCACCGATCTCAACCAGCGGAACATGGTGATTCTCGCGGCGGCCATCGGGCTGGGGCTGGGTGTGGAGCTTAGGCCGGACGCGATTCAAGCGCTTCCGCAGGGACTTCAGTCACTTTTCGGATCGGGGTTGATCACCGGAGGCCTCACCGCGTTGATCCTGAACGCGATCCTGCCGGAGGAGTGAGCGCCGCTCTAGTTCCCCACCCGCCTCGCCTGAGAGGCTACGCGTAAGGAGGGTAGCCCCACCCCTACGATGCGCGGACCACGTCGAAGCCCACCTCCACGCCATTGAAGGCCGAAAAGATTCCCAGCCCCCCGTGGATGTTGCTCGGCGGTTCGTTCAGATCACGAGAGTCTTGCGTCTGATTCTCGAAGAGATCCACGTACTCCTGGTTCACGCGGTAGACCACGGCGCGGTGCGGCCCAAGCACCTCGAGTGCGAATTGCCGGACTCGGAAAAACCCGTTCTGTGTCGGTTGGGTCACGAGTCTGAAGCCACCGAAGTTCGCACGGAATGCGTCCGGCAGGATGAACTCCGCGTTCGGATCGAGTCCTTCGATGACCACGTAGTGGTAGTCTTCGGTTCCGATGTCCCAAGTGATTTCGAGCTCGTTGTTCGTCTGAGGCCCCCCGCGGCGCCCGAAGCCGCTCACTTCGAATACATCGCCGCTGAGCGCGACGCCGGTCGGGGCGGCGGGCGTCACCGTCGAAGCGGTGACCACGACCGAGCCGTTCCGCTCAATCGAGAGTCCCCATTCCTCGCCGGGTCCCACGACGAGGTCGACCCCGTCATACCGGTACCGACCGTCTCCGGCCGGGGTCAGCGTGAATACATCGGTGCCGTGCATGAGCCTCACGGTCGCGTCGTCGACAGGCTCGGCTGTGGTCGGATCTTCGCCGAGGGGCACTGTTTTGGAGATGTGGATGTCATCGACGGCTTCACCCACGAAGAGGTAGGCCACTACCACCATCAAGTCGTCCGAGTCGGTGGGGGCTACAGGGTCGGATGCGCACGCGCTCAGGGCAGCCACGCAGACGACGCTCGTGATCCAGTCACGCGCCTTCAAGGATGCGATCATCGTGGCCTCCTATCGGCTGAAGTTGATGGAGAGGTTGAGCACACGGCCCAGATAACTCACGTCCGTGACAACGATGGGCGTCTGAGAGAGGTCGAACTGTCGGTACCAGACGTTCTGCCGGTCGTAGAGGTTGAAGACCGAGAGCGAGACGTCGGCCTTCGCTCCGAGAAGGTCGAAGCGGCGAGTCGCGGAAACATCCAGCCGGTGGTATGCGGGCAGTCGAATCGCATTCTTCTCACCGACATGGGTAAAGCCTACCGTCGAGCCGTCGAGCAGCTCGATCGCGTACTCCGATTCCGGCGCAGTATAAGGAGTACCCGAACCGCCCGTCCACGAGCTGGATAGGGTCCAGCCGGCTGCACTGTACGTGCCGACGGCCTTGAGTTCGTGCTGCTGGTCGTGAAGAGCGGGGAACGGTTCCCCCTCGTTCAGTTGGGCGAACGTGTGTTCCACGTTCGAGAGCGTGTAGCTGACCCAGCCGCTCAGTTGTCCGAATTTCTTCTGCGCCAGTACCTCCACGCCCTGCGCGCGACCGGCCCCGTCGAAAAAGAGGTTCAGGGGATCGATCGTGCGGCCGCGCTGGAAACGAAGCGAGAACTCGGAGAGCCCGGTGAAGTCCTTCCGAAAAAACTCCATGTCGAAAAGGTAGTGGGTGGTCTCCCAGGAAACGCCGGCGACGTAATGTACGGAGTTCGTTGGGGCTACGAGATCACCGTCGGCCAGCAGCCAGAAGTCTCGTGAGCCTTCGGTCACGTTCTCGTTGACGACCCGCGACACGAACTGGTTGTGCCTGCCGTACGCCCCCTTCACGGTGAGCCCGGGCTTCGGTTGCCACCGCACGGTCGCTCGAGGCTCGATGCGGCTCTCACCGAGGACGTCATAGTTGACGAACCGTGCGCCGAGCGAGAGCTCGAATCGACGACTCGGAGACCAGTTCTCCTGTGCATAGAGAGAGAGTTGCGTTCCTTCCTGCGTGAGGTCGAGGATGCCGATCGTGTCGTTGCGGACGAGCGAGTATTCGACCGAGGACCGCGTCATTCCCGCACCGATTTCAAAAACGTGATGGACGCCGAGGAGGATCCGGTTCTCGAAGTTGACGGTGAAGTCATCGATCTTGTTGTCCTCGACCGTTCCGAAACCCCGCGAGAGGAGAGTCTCTCCGCTGTTGAGGTCCTGATTCTCGATCGCCGTTCGGTTGAGGAAGGCACTCGAGTATTCCGAGAACGCACCCAACAACTTCGAGGACACTCGGGGGCTCCATTGGCGCGACAAGGTCGTGCTCAGGCCCCGGTTGCCCCAGTTGGTGAGGTTCGTGATATCCGTGCTGAAGCTTCGGCTGAAGTTCTCCCCGACAGCGTCTTGTGTGGTCAGCCGTGAATCGTCGAGGTTGTCGCGCCCCTGGTAGAAGCTCACCGTAAGAACGTCTGAGTCGGTCGGCCGGAAGGTCGCTTTCGCATTGACGTCGTAGAAGTAGAAGTCCGGCGTCGTAGTGGCCTGAGCGAAGTTGTCGAAGCGATTCCCGAACGGGTTGTTGCCGCGACGGCCCCGGCCAGGAGTAGGTGCCTCCGGTTGCGAGGACTCATCCTGGTAAAGACCGAAAATGTCCGAATAGAGTCCGCTCCGGACGAGGTCTGTAAACGAGCGCCTCGCCGTCACCAAGAGCGTGGCCTTTCGGCCCAGGGGGGCCTGAAACGTGGCGTTCGCACTGAGGAAGTTGGCTCCGGCGGAATACCCCATTTGCTCGGGGTTCCCCGACTTGCCGGTCAGGTCGATTACGCTGGAGGTGCGTCCGCCATACCGTGCCGGAAAGGCGCTCTTGAAGACCTGTATGTCCTTGATGGCGTTGGCGTTGAAGGCACTGAAGAAGCCGAAGAAGTGGTCCACGTGGTACATCGTCATTCCGTCGAGCAGCACCAGATTCTGATCCGGCGTGCCACCGCGGACGAAAAGTCCGGCAGAACTTTCTCTGGTGCCGTTGATTCCCGGGAGCAGTTGGAGGGACCGGAAGATGTCCACCTCGCCGACATTCGGAAGAAGCGCGAGGTCCTTCGGAGAGATCGTCACCATGCTCACCCCGTCGGACATGCGAGCGATTTTATAGTCGTCACCGACGACGGTGAAGCCCTCCAGCTTGTACGGGTTGGGTGCGAGATCGATCGAGAGTAGCTCGGTCTGGCCCGTCGTTACCGAAATGACTTGGGCGCGATATCCGAGTGCGGAAACTCGGAGTTCGAATTCAGCGACGGGAACGCCGAGCAACGTGAATCGTCCGTCGCTATTCGACTCGGCTCTGAGTGCTGTGGTGGGTACGGTGATCGCGGCGAACCCCACCCTCTCACCGGTCTCCGAGTCCCGGACCACCCCCTGGACCACCCGCGTCTGTTGAGCTGCCAGGGCACTGAAGCAGCCCAGTCCGATGGCGATCACCGTCGACTGCAGTCCCACCCTCTTGACGAGTCCCATGGTTGCAAACGAGGCCATTCTCCCCATCCCAGTCTAGTGTGGTGACAGGTCGATGCCTCGAAGGCGCGATTCGTTAGAAGTCGCACGAAATCGGCCCCCCGAGAAATTCCCGGGAGGCCGAAAACCGCCGTGCTCGTCGAATGCCGGAGGAGGGACTCGAACCCCCGACACGCGGATTATGATTCCGTCAACGCCCGATCGCCAGCGATGGTTAAAGGGCACGCCGATACGTCCAGTGATAAGTAATGACGCCGAATTCGTGAAGGTTGCAGAGTCGGCTCTTCAAGCCCTCTTCGATGACCAGCGATGACCAGCGACGGTGGGGTTTGTCACCGTGATCGTCACCGGGTGAAGCGGAGCGCGTCTCTCGCGTGCTACGAAGGCACGTCCGCTGGCCCCCACAGTCGTGTGGCAATAACCCATCCACGCATCCCATCGTCTCGTCCTTGCATGGCCGGACGGCGAGCGTTCATCTTGGCCTGAGGTCAGCCTCGCAGGGGGAGGATCTCGCCTCGCTCAAAGCAGGGTGCCGGACTCGGACAGGGCTCTTGGAATGCCTATCCCTACCCCACTCGGTAGCTGTCGGGCATCCCGAGACGGGTCACCAGCGCGCCGTATCAGACTCCAGCCGCTTCAAAAGCGCCGCGTATTCCGCCGCCGTCAGCAGCGCGCGGATCCAACGGCAAATGCTCTCTCTGAGTCGGCAAGAGGACCCTAACTATTTCTTGTCGATAGCCAGTTCCCAACGACGGCCTGTCCCTCGGTATGCACTGCCATCTGCGGTGTCTGTCAACAAGAAAGACGTGATCACCACCTTTCGCAGATGCGCCCATGTACCTTCCAACCTCCTTGTTCGCAGTAACTAAGGGCGGAATTGTCAACGGCCATTGAAAGCTTCACAGATCTGGCCATCAAAAATTGCACACATGGCGGAGGTGACGGGGCTCCGCTATACCACGTCTCGCCATTCATCGTGTCGATAAGTAAGAGGGCGGGGGCCCCGCCACTGCTGGTGCCGACCAGCTGGTAACGACCCATGTTGCCTCCTGATTGAAGAGTAGCGTGTTGGGTGAGTTCCCTTTCCAAGGGGGCCACCCGCTGTCCCACGCTTAAGCCGCAAACGGGATCTTCTCCACCAACACCCCCCGCACCGTCTCACTCCAGAACGGCATGGCCTCTTCGCCAGGCTGATCCGTCTCGACCTCGAACTCCTCGTACTCGACCACCATACGGAGCAACCAATCGTGGGCCTCAAGGCGAAGGGCGAGGTGAGGTCCGGATAGTTCACGGCCTACTCCACCAATGTCAGGATCGCGCTGGCGGCGCGGGGAGGTTTTCCCGGGTATCTTCACAGGGCGATCGCGCAGGTGGTGGGAGGCGCAAAATGCACGAACCCTGGCGAAATCAATCGACTCGATGGGTCGGGGTCCGCATGCTCTTGATGGTGACGATCCTTTCGATGGGGGCCGGAGCTATCGAGGCCTCCGCACAGGCGCCCGACGTCGGCATCGACCAGGGTGCGGCGACGCGTCCGGTGTGGTGGCTGCTGTGGTCGAGGACCTCGCGGCAGGATCGCGTCCTCTTGGCAATGTGGGCGCTGCACATCCAGAAGGTGGACGAAGGCCTCTCGAACGCCGGCCTCGCGGGCGTCATCTATCGCGGGGGGTACGCCGCAACCTTCATCACCACGCACGGGCCGCGGGCCTATTCCCTGGGACTCGAGCGGAAGTGGGGCTCGGGTGAGTGGGGCCCGCTCGCCGGTATGCTCGGCTTCCGCACCGGCCTCCTCTACGGCTACGATGGGCGCCTCGGCTGGATGGCGGAGAAGTACCCGATCCTACCCTTCGTCCAGCCGGTCGTTTACGGACGCGTCGGGCCCGTGAGTGCAGATCTGACGTACACCTGGGTGGTCGTGTCACTCACGGCCAGTCTGGGATTCTGAGCGCGTGCCGAGAGAGCCCTCCCCGGCGTCCCCCCTGTCATGCAACACCCTTCCCCAAGTGACTCAACCTCGACCTACCAGACCGCCAACCGCTGCCGAGGCCGGGCGAGTGTGCCTCCGTTCCAACGGGCCAAGAGACGAGCCCTAAACCGCCCAGCGACGACCGTGGCCCTGCGCTCAAGAAAGAACCCGACGGTCTCAAGCTCCTCGTTCGAGACGGAAGCGAGTTCACCACCTCAATCACTTGCTTGTAGATGCTCTCTTCGTCTCGAACTCGGTCATGCCTCGACGGACAGGATCGAGAATATCTACGGGCACTTAGGCGAGATCAGGCACCGCTCTGGGGTCGTAGAGTACCGGGTTGCGCAGCACAAGAAGGTCCTGAAGGACCGGCTAGAGCAACTCAAGACCGGAGTCGTTTGACACCGTTAGCGTCACCGCTCCGATTGGGTAGCCTACAACGACAGAGCCCCGTACCGTGTAAGTAGGTACGGGGCTTTCTGTTACCTGAATGCCGGAGGAGGGACTCGAACCCCCGACACGCGGATTATGATTCCGCTGCTCTAACCACCTGAGCTACTCCGGCTTTTCGGGCGCCTGGAAAGGTCATTTGGGCCGCCGCAAGTGTCAAGGTGAGTCACGCTATCGGCCTTGAAGCCTCCCATCCCGGGCACCGTGCCCCGTCCAGTGGGTATAGAAACATGGAGAACATGCTCACCCCGGCAGGGAGTGGTCTCATGGAGTTGGCCCCAATCCTCATCCCGGTCGGCCTCGTGCTCGGTGCGGCCATTCTCTCCAGCCTTCGCATCCTGTACGAGTACGAACGCGGCGTAATCTTCAGACTCGGAAGACTGACCCAGTCCAAGGGTCCGGGGTTGATCTTCCTCGTGCCCTTCGGCATAGAGCGTATGCGTAGGATGGACCTGCGCATCGTTGCGCTCGACATCACACCCCAGGATACGATCACCAAGGACAACGTCAGCGTGAAGGTGAACGCGGTGGTCTATTTCCGGGTCGCCGACCCGGCGAAGGCCGTCGTGGAGATCGAGGACTACTGCTACGCGACCAGCCAGTTGGCTCAAACCACGCTCAGAAGCGTCATCGGGCAGTCCGAGTTGGACGAGCTGCTGGCCGAGCGCGACCAGATCAACGAGCACGTTCGTGGGATCATCGACGAAGGCACGGATCCTTGGGGCATCGAGGTCACGAGCGTCGAGGTCAAGGACATCGACCTGCCGCAAGAGATGAAGCGCGCCATGGCGAAGCAAGCGGAAGCCGAGCGCGAACGGCGCGGCAAGGTCATCGCAGCCCAGGGCGAGCTCCAGGCGTCCCGGAAACTCTCCGAGGCTGCCCGCATCATGTCGGAAAACCCGGCGTCACTACAGCTCCGCTATCTGCAGACGGCGGTCGAGATCGCGGCCGAGAACAACTCGACCATGGTCTTCCCGATTCCCATGGAGCTCTTTCCCGCCTACACCAGCGCGGCGACGAAAGCGGCAGGAGCGGTGGCGCTCCCAACGGAAGACGGTGCCCCGCTGGCCCTGCCCGACAGCGCGGGCCCACAGGCACTCGCCGAGGCGGCTAGGATGGTTCTGGGGATCGGCAGCGGTCAGGGTGCAGAGCGTGAGAAGTCGGCGGTGCCGGCCGGCACGGATGGCGAATCCGAGGAGTCGAAAGAAGAGTAGGCTCGATGGTCGGCCCTAGAAGGCTGGTGACAGCCTTCTAGCGGGAATCCCTGGCGGGCACCGAGTCGGCAACCGTCGAGTCGGGATTGGCGAATCGGTAGAGAACCTCTCCGTCTCGGATCATGCCGTAGCGTTCTCGCGCGACGCGCTCGAGAGCCGCAGAGTCGGATTCCAGCGAATCGGCCCACGCCGAGAGCGAATCGATCCGGCTCTTGAGATCGTCCAACTCGGCGGCGTCTTCTCGAGCGCCGGCTCGAATGGCACGCAACTCGAGCAAGGAGTACTCGCCCCCGAAGAGAGCGAAATACAGCGCCAGCCCGATCACGGCCGGGACGACCATGCGCTTCAGTGCGACCACAGGTTCCGTCCCGGGAAGCGCGCCTTGGCGCCGAGTTTCTCCTCGATCCTAAGGAGCTGGTTGTACTTGCCCACGCGATCGGTGCGGCTGGCGCTTCCGGTCTTGATCTGGCCCACGCCCGTCGCCACCGCGAGGTCGGCGATCAACGTGTCCTCGGTCTCACCCGACCGGTGCGAAATCACCGCGCCGTACTCCGAATCGTCGGCCAAGCGAACCGCCTCCATCGTCTCCGTGAGCGTTCCGATCTGATTTACTTTTATCAAGATGGCGTTGGCGACCTTATTGCGCACGCCTCTTTCCAGTTTCTTAACGTTCGTGACGAACAGATCATCCCCCACGAGCTGTACGCGGTGGCCGAGCTGATCAGTGAGGATCTCCCACCCTTCCCAGTCGTTCTCGCCCAGAGGGTCCTCCAGAGATCGTATGGGATACTTGTCGAGCCACTCGCGCCAGAACTCCACCATGGCGGCGCTGTCCCGCCGCTCTCCCGAGGACCAGCGAAAGACGTATTCGCCATCCTTCTCGAATTCGCTGGCCGCCGCATCGATCGCCAAGACGACATCGTCGCCGGGTTTGTAACCGGCCCGTTCGATCGCGGTGAGTACGAGTTCGATGGCCTCCTCGTTGCTCCCCAGATCGGGTGCGAAACCTCCCTCGTCACCCACGGCCGTGTTGAGGCCCTTCTCAGACAGCACCGCCTTCAGGGTGTGGAAGATTTCGACGCCGCACCGGAGCGCCTCTGAGAAGCAGTCGAATCCCACCGGCATCACCATGAACTCCTGAATGTCCACATTGTTGGGCGCGTGCTGCCCGCCGTTGAGGATATTCATCATGGGGACGGGCAGCAGGTTGGCCTCGTGGCCGCCCAGGTACTTGTAGAGCGGCACCTGATTTTCCAGGGCGGCGGCCCGCGCGGAAGCCATGGACACGCCGAGTATGGCGTTCGCCCCGAGGCGTCCCTTGTTCTCGGTGCCGTCGAGCTCGATCATCGTCCGATCTATGTCCAACTGCTCCCGCGCTTCGAAACCCCGGAGCGCGGGGGCAATCTCGTCGTGGATGCTCTGGATAGCCCGCTGCACGCCCCTACCCATAAACCGCCTGGGATTCCCGTCTCGTAGCTCCAACGCCTCGTGTTCACCGGTAGAGGCGCCGCTGGGCACGGCCGCCCGTCCGCGTATTCCCGTCTCCAGCAGCACCTCGGCTTCTACAGTGGGATTTCCCCGCGAGTCCAGGATCTCCCGTCCACGGATGTCGATGATCGCTGACACTGCACACCTCATGAAAATTGCACCGGTCGCACCAGAGCGACCGACTAGTTTGCTTGATTCTCCAGCGCTCCGGCCTCCGGCCCATCTCCCTTCAACTCCGCAACGGCTCTCCAGGTCCGGTCCCTGAGGATGTCACGGTCCTCGTGGGTGAGTCCATCCACCCGAATCGGCTCGCCCACCCGGATCACGATTTCGCCGGGCCGGAACCGCAACGCACCCTTGGGCAGGATCTGGTAGGTGCCTATCATGCCGACCGGCACGATAGGGACGCCGCCCTGGATCGCGAGCACGAACGCCCCCTTCTTGAAGCGCTGCAGCTTGCCCGACAGTGAACGCGTGCCCTCGGCGAACATGACGATCGTGATGCCCTCGTCGCGGATCCGCCGACCGGCCGCATCCAGCGATTCGATGGCGCCAGCATGGTCACCCCGGTCGATGGATACATGCCCGCAGCCCTTCCAAGCCCGGCCGAAGATCGGGACCGCGCCCAACTCTGCCTTGGTAACGAATTTTACGCTGGTCGGTAGGTAGGCCGTCAGTGCGAATACGTCGAACCAGGATTGATGATTGCAGACGATGATGCGCCCGCCTCCCTCCCGTAGATGCTCACCGCCCTCGACGCGGACCCGGCAACCGGTCAGCCAAAGCATCGCCTTCCCCCATCGGCGCTGGATGGCGTCGCATTCCCGGCACAGACGTGACTCCATCCGTAGTAGCGAGTACAGGGCGGCCTTGCTGGCGTACCAGCCCGTGACCATGGCGCCGGCGACGTAGGCGAACAGTACCCGCGGCACGTTAGCGAACCGTGAAGTGGTTGAAGCCGAGGCCGCTAAACGGCTCTGGGGACGCGGCTCCGGGGCGCAGCAGCGACACGCCATCGCCCTCCACCACGCGCCCGACTCGCGTGAGTCGAACGCCGAAGCGGCCCTCGAAGTCGCCGGCCAAGGGCCCCAGGCGCCCGCCCGGCACGCTCACGCACAACTCGTAGTCCTCCCCACCCGTGAGAGCCAGCCTCATGGCGCGGTCACCCGTCAGGCCGGCGTGCGTGGGAATCAGAGTCTCTTCGATGACCATCCCGACACCCGACGCCGCGGCCATATGTCCGGCGTCACCCGCCAATCCGTCGGAAAGGTCGATCATGGCGGTCACGCCGGCATCGCCCGCGAGCCAGCGGGCCTCCGCGATGCGGGGCACGGGGCGGGCGAAAGCTGACCGCAGCGCCGGATCGGGGTCTCCGTCGGCCTCCCAGGTGGTGACAGCTCCTGCTGCCCCACCCAGGACGCCGGTCACCCACAGCTCGTCTCCCGGCCGTGCGCCGCGCCTGGTGATGGGTTGCTCCACGCTTCCCACAACCATGATGTCCAACACCAACGGTCCGGGGGAGGCCGTGACGTCCCCGCCCAGCAAGGCGGCGCCGTAGAGCCCGCACGCCTCGCGAATGCCCTCCTGGATAGCAGGCCCGGACTCAGCGGCCTCAGTGCCGGGAATGGCGAGCGAGACCAAGACGCCTACGGGCCTGGCCGCCATGGCGGCCAGGTCGCTCATCGCGGCAGCCACGGCCCGGTAGCCGATCTCCGGAAGCGTCAGCCACTCCCGCTGAAAATGCACGCCCTCGATCGCCAGATCCGAGCTCAGCACAACGGACCCTTTCACCTCCAACACAGCGGCATCGTCGCCCGGCCCCACCGACACTCCCTCGATGGCTTCCGGAGCATCCTCGAGCAAGCTCCGAATGAGGTCGAACTCCGCGCCCGGCCCAAGCCGGATGGTGGAATGACGGGCGTCCGGTGGCATCATCACACTAACGTGAGGGCTCCTGGTCGAACACGACGAAGGGAAGATCCAGGTCGGTAAAACCCTCTCCGGATTCCATCATCGCGTGAGGGAGCCCCTCGATCACGTCCTCCGGGAGGAGTGACGCGCCCTTGGCTGCCCTCACAGCCGCCCTTCCCGACGTCACGAGGCCGAGCGCTCCCGCCACGGCGGGGCCGACGCCCTGAGCGAGGAACGCCCCCGCGACCCCCGCCAAGACATCACCCATGCCGGCGGTGGCCAGGTCGGAGGTGCCGACCGTGTCCACGATGAGTGACCCGTCTGGACTGGCCACAACCGAAGGCAGTCCCTTGAGAAGCACAGTAACCCCGAGTGAATCCGCGGCACGCCTAGCCACGTCGGCGCGCCCGGCCGAGATGTCCTCCACCGTGGCCTCGGCAATCCGTGACATCTCGCCAGCGTGCGGCGTGACCAGCACCGGGCGCCCATCCGCCAGCTCGGCCAACTCGGGAATGGCACCGGAGCCGGCCATTGTGAGGGCGTCAGCATCGAGCAGGAGCGGGATCTTGGAGTCTGCTTCCAGCACAAGCGTCAGCATCTCCGCGGCTGCTGGGTCGGTGCCGATACCCGGCCCGGCCGCAACGGCTGTGGAACTCCCCAATGCGTCCAGCAGTGCCTCGGAGTCCGTGGTGTCCACGTAGATGGCTTCCGGCACCGCGCCCTGGATCACCTCACGGTTCTCCGGCGGAGACGCCACGCGAAGCAGGCCCACGCCGGTGCGAAGGGCCGCGCGAGAAGCCATCACAGCGGCCCCGGCCATTCCGGAGCGTCCCGCGACCAACAGCAGGGAGCCCACGGTGTTCTTGTGCGCATCGGGCACCCTACGGGGTCTGTGTTCCGAAGCCCATGCCGGGGTCGCCAGACTCGCACCGAACACACCGAGCTTCGTAGGCGGAAAGGAGATCTCGACCGCGACGAGCCTTCCCGCATGAGAACGGGCGGGCTGGAAGAGCGTACCCAGTTTGGGCCAGCCGAACGCCACGGTCACATCCGCGCGTACGGCCTCTCCCTCGAACGCACCGGATTCGGCGTCGGTTCCCGATGGAAGATCCATCGCCATCACGGGACGTCCCGCGCGGTTGAGCGCACGTATGGCCTGCGCTTGGAGTTCGCGGGGCGCACCCCGGATCCCGGTACCAAGGATCGCGTCTACTAGCACCGCACCCTGGGCCAGTGCTCCGTCCCAGTCGGCATCCTGCGCGAAGGAGGAAATCTGGAGCGGGAATTGGCCCGCTTCGTCGGACGCCAATCCGTCGAATATCTTTCCACTTTCGATAACCTGTCCTCCGCTGTACCTGAGCGCCCAGACGGACCCTTTACAGAAGTCTCCGTAAAGATACGCGCCGTAGAGCGAAGGGATGCGGGAGCCGCGATACACGTACCCTCCGGCGATCGCGCAGCCTTCCCTGTGGGTGTATTCCGCAATCGGGAGCTCCAGACCCTCCTGATCACAACCGGTCTGCCCCAGACACCTGGAGCCCTCCATAATGGGCCAGCCGTAGTTAAGACCCGGTCGGATGATGTTCACCTCCTCGAACCGCGCCTCGCCAACGTCGCCCGCCCACAACTCTCCTGTCAGTCGGTCGAACGTGAATCGCCAGGGGTTACGCAGGCCAAAGGCCCAGATCTCTTCTCTGACTCCCTCCCCCCGTCCAACGAGTGGGTTGTCGGGCGGGACGGCGTAGGTGCCCAGGCCATCGAGGGAGCTCACATCTATGCGCAGAATGGCGCCGAGAAGAGTGGTCCAATCTTGACCGTTGCTTGAGTAACCCGTCCCGCCATCGCCGACGCCTATGTAAAGGTACCCGTCGGGTCCAAAGAGGATCTGGCCTCCATTGTGAAAGGCGTGCGGCTGACGTATCTCTAGGATCACTACCTCGCTGTCCGGATCGGCCACATTCGAGTCGTCTTTGCTGACGGAGAAGCGAGAAAGGACGGAACGCCTGGGCCCAGGGGCGGTGTAGTAGACGTAGAAATAGCCGTTAGCAGCGTAGTCAGGATCGAAAGCTAGCCCTAGAAGCCCCTCTTCAAAGCCTACTTCGGGGACACGCTCGCGGATATCCAGGAAGACATGAGCCGAAGCAACGGCTTGGTCGTTGGGAAAGACCATTATGCGCCCCTCTTGGAGAACCACCCACAAACGGTCTGTACCGTCGCCCGAATGGGTCATGTGCACCATGCGGGAGAAAGAGAGAGCAGGGAAAGCCTTCTCCACCCCTAGGTCGATGATGCGAATCTCCAGGGTAGCAAGACCATCGGCCGCTGGTGGGGCCTCATGGGGGACTGGGGTGGGTGATGGCTCAGGGAAGGGCGTGGGCGTAGGGGTAGACGGCAGCGACTCTTCGTGAATGCAGCATACGTGACGCGGCGGCAGGAATCCCCCTGGCTTTGGTGGCCTTCCCCACACATTTGCCCCTGTCTTGGGGTTCCAGTACATACCTAGAGCCTCTAGGGCCCTAACTATCTGATCGTCAGTCATACCCTTAGCTTTCATCTCTTGGACCTTTTCCAA
>JADFRS010000045.1 GCA_022561145.1 Gemmatimonadota bacterium | reverse complement strand
GGAGTTGCGTGAAAACCTATCGCGTACTGCTAATCGGAGTTTCAAACCTTGACCGTCGAGGAACGCGCCGTCTAACCAGCCGTTCCAGTTGACGGCGGGGATCCTGCTTTTTTGATGTTTTTTGGTTTTTCGGCGGGTTTTGGTTGTCGAAAGTCCTTCGGTAAACTCCCGCCGCAACTGAACTTTAGTCGTTAGATGGCTGACTCAGTCCGTTGACTTGGCCGAGGGGGGGGAGGCATGGAGCTCACGACACAAAACGAGGCAGAGATCAGCAGAGTACTCGACGACTACATGCGACTCTGGATGGAAGGTCTTTAGCGCCCCCTTCTCTCTGGACCCCATGTCGTTGCCAATCTACTGTCCAGAGAAACCGGGGGCGCTAAACCTCGGGTTGGGTGCCGCAGGCCTTTGAGCAAGCACAGCGTAACGCCCCGCTCGAGTGAGGTCAGCCCTTCGCCTTATAAGATCAGAATCGCATATCCGTTAGACCGCGGTCGATAGAGGGAGCGAGATGAGATTAAGGATTTCTGTTTTAAGCGGCTTGCTTGCGTTGACCTTCGTGCCCCCCGCAGGGGCTCAGCAGGTCACAGCGTCTGACTACGCGCCGGTTGTGCGCGACCCGGCGTTTGCACTGGGTGCAGGACCGATTGTACTGGTCGACGAGTCGCACAACAACTTCCACACGGTTTCTCCTACCAGGATTCCTGACTCCACCCACGAGGGGTACATCACGATCCCAGGCCGACTGGGGGCGTTCCGGGATCTCCTTACCGCCGATGGCTATCGGGTGAAGCCGGTCACCGAGGGCTTCTCGGCCCAGGTACTTTCCCACGGCTCGATCCTCGTAATCTCCAATGCACTCGCCGATGCCAACGTCGACGATTGGGGGCTGCCGAACCCCTCTGCGTTTGAGCCCGAGGAGATTACGGCGGTCGTTGATTGGGTGCGTGACGGTGGGGCGCTACTCCTCATTGCGGACCATCAACCGTGGCCTGCCGCTGCCGGGGATCTGGCGCTCTCGTTGGGTCTGATCTTGAACAACGGTTCTGCCTCAATTGGAGATCCCAGTGCCGACCGGCAATCGTTTACCCGGGCGGACGACTCCCTGCGCGACCACCCGATCGTTCGGGGCCGGTCTGACGCTGAGGCCATACGATCCGTCATGACCTTCGGGGGACAAGCCTTCCGCCCGGCCCCGGGTGCCGAGGTTGAGCCACTTCTGGTCTTTCCCCTTGGGAGCGTGCTGGTGATGCTACAGGACCCATCCGGGCCTGAGCCGGACCTGGAACGGGTGCCCAACATCAGAGTTGACGGCATGCTGCAGGGTGCTGTGCTGAGAGTTGGGCAGGGAAGGGTCGCGGTCTTTGGAGAGGCTGCAATGTTCACAGCACAAGTCACCGGTCCTGAACGTCGACCTATGGGACTAAACCATCCTGGAGCAGCCGAGAACGCGCAGTTTGTCCTCAACGTGATGCACTGGCTTTCGGGTCTTCTACCGGACGCATTACAATAGGCGCGACCTTGAGTGCACCGCGGTCTAACAATTGCTGCAGTCGCGGAAAGACGTAGCAGGTCCGAAGCACTCGCCTTGCGGCTCGCACCTCGGTTCGGCATGCTGGCCGCGCAGAATCGCATATCCGTTAGATGGCCTGGTATCATCTTAGGGTGGATTCCTGAGGAGCGTACTGGACTGATTTCCGATCCTGTCACCCGCCTGAACGCAGCCCTGGAAGGTCGCTACCGCATCCGCTTTGGAGGAAACGTGAAACTCAAAGACACGCCCGTCACAAAGGCAGCTACGTGCTCGCGCCCTGCCGTATCCTCCGCGCTTGGCTCCTTCTTGTTATGTGTGTCGCGGTGCAGCCATTGGCCGCGACGCTAGTACAAGAACAATTTCGTGACTTCCCTCGCCAACCCGGATGACGTCCTTATCGTGGAGGAGATCGAGGCGATCGAGGTTTACACGGGAATTCCGCCATGTCGCGCCTCAGTGGCAGGGCCTGGCGGGGCTCGGTTACCTCAACATCAGTGGGGGGACCACCCCTACGTGTGGGGTGGTCGCTGTCTGGACCAAGCGCCGATTTTCTTCAGGGCCACCTGTAAACCATCGAGCTGATGTTCATGCCCGCGCCGACCGCGGCAAAAATAACCAGATCACCGCTCTCTAAGCTCTGGCCCTCGATGCCGCCCTCCAAGATCAAGTCGAGCAGCGTAGGGAGCGTCGCCACGGAGCTGTTCCCGAATAGGGAAATCGTCATGGGCATGATGCCGGAAGGCGCGCCGCCATCTCCTTCCAGCGAGAAAAGACGCTTGAGGATCGCACCGTTCATCTTGGCATTAGCCTGATGCATGAGAATCTTGTCCACGTCCCCGAGCCTCGCACCCGCCTTTTCGAGATTCTCGCGTACGAGCTCCGGGACAGTGGTCACAGCGTACTCGTAGAGCTTTCGACCACGCATCTTGAGGAAAAGAGCGTCGCCGTCGAAATCGGGATTGAACGATTTCCCCATCCACATCAGTGAAGCGTGCTCCAGGGTGTCGGATCGGGTAGCGTGCGCCAGCACCCCGACCGGTTCCTCGCTGGATCGCGCTTCCAGAATCACGCATCCTGCCCCGTCGGAGTAGAGCATGCTGTCGCGATCATGAGGATCGGACACACGGGACAGCGTCTCGGCACCGATCACCAGGGCCCGCTTCGCATCGCCACTTCTGATGTAGTAATCCGCCTGGATGACGCCCTGCAGCCAGCCGGCACATCCGAATGGAAGGTCGTAGGCAACGCACCTCGGGTTGTGTATCTCCAGTTTCTGCTTGACCCTGGCAGCCAGGCTCGGCACGAAGTCCGACCTTCGGTTGTCGGCCCGGACGTCACCGAAGTTGTGCGCAAAGACAATGTAGTCGAGTGACTCCCTGTCTATTCCCGAGTTGGCCAAGGCATTCTGAGCCGCGTGGGTTGCCATGTCCGACGTGACGAGATCATCGACTACATAGCGCCTCTCGACGATGTCAGTGATGGCCTCGAACTTTTTCACCATCGCGCCGATTTTCGAAGGGTCGTATGGCTTGTCATACCCCTCGAAAAACTCGGCCTGCAAGAAATCCGCGTTGCCGACCCTCCGCGAGGGGATGTAGCTCCCTGCGGCGAGAATCACTGTGTAGATGTCCTCGCTCATAACTCTCTCGGCGTATTGCATGTCCAGACGGAAGGCAACGTACTGGAGTTGCCGTGCCGCGGTCAAAAGCTGGCGCACTGCTCGCGCGCTGCCTGACCGCCGCGGAGTCTAGCGGAAACGCGCGGCCGAAGGAGCATCCACGTCGAGCGGAGGCGACACTTCAATCCCTCCCCAGCATCTCATCCATTGCCCCCCCCCTCCCAACCAGTGACCTTCCGAGCCAGACCAGACGAGGTACACCTTATGAACCGGATCAAGGGAAAGACCGCACTCATCACCGGTGCGACGTCCGGAATCGGAAAGGCCTGCGCGCAGGCATTTGCGGCAATGGAGGTAAACCTGATCCTGCTAGCACGTCGTGAGGAGCGTCTCGATGCCCTGAAGCGGGAATTGGAACAGGCCCACGGCATCTTTGTGTCGACGAGGGTGTTCGATGTCCGCTCGTTCCCAGCCGCTCTGGAGCTGGCCGCCGAGCTCGAAGCTGATGGGAAGGTGCCCGACATTCTGCTCAACAACGCCGGCAAGGCGCTCGGCATGAGCAAGCTGCACGAGGGGGACGTGGAGGACTGGGATGAAATGATCGACACGAACATCAAGGGGCTCCTCTACATGACGCGCGCGATTCTGCCCGGGATGGTCGCTCGCAACTCCGGGCACGTGATCAACATCGGCAGTATTGCCGGTCACCAGGTATACCCGTCTGGGAATGTCTACAACGCCACCAAGTTCGCCGTGCGAGCCCTCAACGAAGGAATGAACGTCGATGTAGCCGGTACCAAAGTGAGAATCTCAAGCGTCGATCCCGGTTTGGTCCAGACCGAGTTCTCGGAGGTCCGCTTCCGCGGAGACACAGAACGGGCGGCCTCGATTTACGAGGGCTACACACCCCTGAGGGGCGAGGACGTGGCAGAGGTCGTGGTGTTCGTAGCGAACCGGCCCGAGCACGTGGACATCCTGGACCTCGTGATCCTGCCGACCGATCAGCGCAGCGCCCACGTAGTGCACAAGGAACAGCAAGCCTAGTGCCTCACAGGTCCTCCGAGGGACTGATCGTCTTCGCCCTCTGGCTCTTGGTGTTCAGCGCCAGCAGTCAGATCATGATCATGTCGCCGATCCTCCTCCGGATCGGTGAAGAACTCGACATCACCGACGCCGTTCTGGGCACGCTCGTCTCGGCCTATGCTCTCATGGTAGGCGTCTTCGCCATTATCGCCGGCCCGGTGTCCGACAAGATCGGGAGGCGCCGGATCCTACTTCTTGGAACCGCCGCCCTGACCGTGGCGCTCTCTCTCCACCACTTCATCTCCGGGTATATGTCCTTTCTGGTCTTGCGTGTGCTGGCGGGGATGGCCGGCGGAATTCTGAGCGGAGCCGCAGTCTCGTATGTGGGTGATTACTTCCCGTACGCGCGCCGTGGGTGGGCGATCGGCTGGGTCATGAGTGGTGCCGCCTTCGGCCACATCGCAGGCATCCCGATCGGGATTCTGCTCGCGGGCGCGTTCGGATTCAGGGCGCCGTTCTACTTGTTCGCCGTGACGATGGCGCTTACCTACCTCTTGATCTGGGCGAAGGTGCCTCAGCCCGACGTGAAACGGACCGAGGGCCGCCTGACGCTCAAGCGCGCCGTCACCGGCTATGCGGAGCTGCTGCGCCAAAAGGAGATTGCGGCGGCAGTCTTCGCGTTCTTCATGATGTTCCTGGGATTATCGTTCTACGTGGTGTACTTCCCGACCTGGTTGGAACGCAGCCTCGGAGCCACGTCCGGGCGGATCGCCATTCTATTCATGGTGGGTGGAATCGCGAACGTGATCGCTGGCCCGCAGGCTGGAAAGCTCTCGGACCGGATCGGGCGCAAGAAGATCGTGATTCTCTCCTGCGTCGGTCTTTCCATCACGATGCTGCTCACCACCGTGCTCGTCCGGGAATTCTGGATGGCGTACCCGCTGTTCTTCGCCGTGATGATCCTGGTGGCGATGCGAATTAGCCCCTTCTCGGCGCTTCTTACAGCGCTGGCGGACGACGAGCATAGGGGGTCCCTCCTCAGCCTGACGGTCGCGCTGGGACAGGTCGGCTTCGCCTTCGGCGGTGCCGTGGCCGGACCGCTTTTCGCCCAGTACGGGTACTGGAGCAACACGATCCTCGCGGCCGTCTCGGTGCTCGGGATGGGCGTTATCGTGTGGCTGATGGTGCCCGAGCCGGAACTCCATCCGGCGATGGCGGCCGCGGACTGACCGCAACCGCTCGGCCACCGGACGATACTGATACGGGGGACGCCTGGGAGGCCGTGGGGAGCGACATCCGTACGTGCGCGACCATGGTTCCCATCATACAATTAGATCGTTCACAGGCCGTACCGACATGTGCCGACCGAGGAGCGTTCCTTCGACGTGACCGAAACACATCGAAAACTCAGGGTCCTGCTGGTTGAAGACACGATGGACGAGGCTCTCCTCGTCAAGACGGCTCTGTTGCAAGCCGGAGACGTTGAGATCGTGCTCTGCTATGACGGTGATCGAGCCATCAAGCTGTTGGAGCAGGGCGAATGGGCGCTGGCGTTAGTCGATATTAACCTCCCGGGCCGGGACGGTATCGAAGTCATCAAGGAAGCGGTGAAACTGCATCCAGACCTGCCTGTGATTGCGATGACCGCCTACACGGGTCAGGTCTATCACGACCAGGCGTTTCGGGTGGGCGCCAAGTACGTGCTCAAGAAGCCGTACGATAAGGACGAGCTGCTCTCGAAGGTGGCGGAATGCATCGACCTGGGGGGGACACGCGAGCCCACCGGTCCGGAATCTGTGATCGCGGTTGGCGCACGGCCCGGCGACATCGAAATCGGATGCGCGGGAAGCTTGCTCTACCACGTGGAGTCAGGTCAGGATATCACGATCCTCGTGATCGCGGGGGGATCGCTCGACGGGAGCGACTGTCTCAGCTCCGCCGCACAGAAAGCCGCGGAGCAAATTGGCGCCACGCTCGTATTCGGTGACATCCTGGAGCCGGCGGGCATGAACGTCCGAGAAGCTGCCACGGCCCTCGGTACACTGATCAAAGAGGTGAACCCGTCGGTCCTCTACATGCCCTCGGAGAACGACTCCGAGCAGAACCGCATCAACACCTTCCGCGTCTGCACGACCGCCGGAAGCGACGTCACTCAGCTCTTCGCCTACGAGGGGCCCACCTCGAGCATCGAGTTCAACCCAACCATGTACCGGCCGGTGAGCGCCTTCCTGAAAGCCAAGATGGACGCGGTCTCCGCCTATGAGAACTGCAACCTCAAGAACGTGAGCCGGGACCACGCGATGGCCGCAGCGCGCTACTGGTCGCGCTTCGACGACGAGCCGCTCGTCGAGCCCCTGGAGGATGTGAGGGCCCGCGCAATATGACCGGCGGATCCCGCCGCACGGCCGTCGCCGCCGTGGTGACCGCCATGCTGGGACTGGGAAGCCTTCCGGTGCCCCCGGCGGCCGTTCCGGGCATCGACGTGCTCGGTTACGACGTGGAGCTCTCGCTCGAGCGCTCGGGGGCATTCTTCCAGGGACGCGTCTCGATTCGGCTCGTCCTTCAAGACCCCCGGCCCTCGGAGCTGCCGCTGGATCTCTCTGGCCTCGAGGTGGAATGGGTGCGTATCGACGGAACCGACACGGCGTTTCGGCGAGACCGAGGCACTCTGAGGATCGCCATTCCACCGCGCGCCGAGGTGGGTGACCAGTTGGTCGTCGAGATTCTTTACGGCGGCTCCCCCATCGACGGGCTGATCCTCCGAGACAACGTCCACGGTGTCCGGTCCGCGTTCGTGGACAACTGGCCCGATCGCGCCCGCTTCTGGCTGCCGTCCGTCGATCACCCGTCCGACAAAGCCACAGTCCGGTTCACGGTGCACGCCCCCTCCGCCTGGAGCGTCGTTGCCAACGGCCACATGGTCGGCGAACCGAGCCCGACGAAACCCGACGCTCTGGGCGGTGCAGGCGACCGCCGCACATGGAGATGGGAAAGCGGCGTGCCAGTCTCCACGTACAACATGGTGGTCGGCGCGAGCGAATTCGTCATACGCAGCGTCGGTACCGCAGCCTGTGGCCGGGCCCCAGCCACCATACGCGACGACGGGTGCATCGACGTGTCCTACTGGGTCTACCAGGCCGACACCACGTTCGCCGCGGAGCTCTTCGCCCGAGCACCACAGATGGTCGATTTCTTCACCGAC
Organism: Gemmatimonadota bacterium; assembly: GCA_022561145.1. GTDB lineage: Bacteria > Gemmatimonadota > Gemmatimonadetes > Longimicrobiales > Gaopeijiaceae > JACZXQ01. The sequence goes on along the minus strand of JADFRS010000045.1, from coordinate 20,204 downwards.
CTGATAGGCCCCTTCCCGTTCGAGAAGCTTGCCAACGTCCAGTCGGCCACGCGCTTCGGCGGAATGGAAAATGCCTCGGCGATCTTCTATTCGGAGGAGGCGATCGCCCAGGGCACCATGGCCGAAGGAACCGTCTCACACGAGATCGCCCACCAGTGGTTCGGGGATTCCGTAACCGAGGCCGAGTGGTCGCACCTTTGGCTCTCGGAGGGTTTCGCGACGTATTTCGGTGCGCTCTTCTTCGAAGAGGCCGACGGCACGGACGACTTCCGTAGGCGCATGGAGGAAAGCCGCCGCACCTACGTCTCTTCGGACGATGTCGGCCATCCAATCGTACGGGCCGAAAACAACCTCATGGACCTGCTCAACAGCAACAACTACCAGAAGGGCGGGTGGGTCCTGCACATGCTTCGGGGGGTCCTCGGGGACGAGGACTTCTTCACGGGCATCCAAGAATATTTCGGTCGCCATGCGGGCGACGTGATCCTGACCGCCGACTTCCAGCGGTCCATGGAGGGGGTCTCTGGTCTGGATCTAGAATGGTTCTTCAGACAATGGGTGCATGAGCCCGGGTACCCGCGCCTCGCGATCTCGACCGAGTGGCTCGCTGAAAGCCGCGAGCTCGAAATCCGGATCCGCCAGGAACAGCGCCGGTCGTGGCCGACGTTCCGCTTTACCGCCGATGTGGAATTCGATCTGCCCGGCCGGTCGGTGAGAAGGTCGATAGAGGTTCGCGGCAGAGAACAGGCCGTGCGCATCTCATTGCCTCAAGCCCCGACGGGCGTCACCTTCGATCCCGACGGGTGGATCCTCAAGGAGATCGTCGGCATCCGCTGAAGGCTCGATATGGGGTGCCCATGGCCCGGGCCTGCGCGAGTTGGTTACAATACTTCTACTCCCACAGCCACCTGAACACGCCCCGCGGAGGTCTGTTTGGCTGCTTCCCCGAGATTGGAATTCGAGAAGGACATCGTCGAGATTCAAGGCCAGATCCAGAAGTTGGTGGAGATGGCCGAAGAGAGTGGCTTCGACGTGACTGAACAGCTCGAAGACCTGAGGACCAAACTCGAGACGCTGAAGGAAGACACCTACCAGAACTTGACTCCGATCGAGCAGGTGCAGGTGGCTCGGCATCCGCGGCGACCCTATACTCTCGATCATATCGAGCGTGTTTTCACGGACTGGATCGAACTCCACGGCGACCGGGCCTTCCGCGACGACGAAGCCATCGTCGCCGGGTGGGCCCGCCTCGACGGCCGGTCGGTCATGGTCTTGGGCCATCAAAAGGGCCGCGACATCAAGGAGAACCTGCGCCGCAACTTCGGGATGGCCCATCCCGAGGGTTATCGAAAGGCCCTCCGCTTCATGCGACAAGCGGAAAAGTTTGGGCGGCCCGTGATCACGTTCATCGACACGCCTGGGGCGTACCCAGGCATCGGGTCCGAGGAACGGGGCATCAGCGAAGCAATCGCGTTCAACCTCCGTGAGATGGCGCATTTGCGAGTGCCACTCATCTCGGTCGTCATCGGTGAGGGTGGCTCCGGAGGAGCGCTCGGCCTAGGTGTGACCGACCGTATCCTCATGCTGGAGCACTCGATCTACTCGGTGATTTCCCCGGAGGGATGTGCCGCGATTCTTTGGCGGTCGGCTGAGCATCGGGACAAGGCGGCCACCGCGCTACGCCTCACCTCGAAAGATCTGCTGGGCCTCGGGATTGCAGACGAGGTGATCCCGGAGCCACCGGGCGGCGCGCATTCGGATTGGGATGCGACCGCGTCCAGTCTCCAGGAGGCCCTGATCAGGAACCTGAAAGAGCTGCGCAAGCTTTCGACAGACAAGCTCCTCAAGGCGCGCTGGAGCAAGTACGACGCGATCGGCGAATGGTCGGACGCGGAAGTTGAGGAGAGCTGAGAACCTGATGGCAGAGTTCGCCGAAGTACGCTTCAAGGGCACCCGAAAGGCTTACTTTTCGTTCGATCAACTCGAGCTCCAAGCCGGCAGCCACGTGATCGTCGAGGTCGACCGGGGTGAAGATCTCGGTGAAGTCATGGCCCTCGGATCCATCGCCGAACGCCGCTGCAGCTCATCGGGCGGTTGTGCGACCCCCCTGCCCGAGAATCGCGTCCTTCGGCTGGCGCTGAACGAGGAGACCGCACGGCTGGAAACGATGCGGGCGGACGAAAACGAGGTTCGGGCCAAGGCCCGTAAGCTTGTAACCAAGCACCAGCTCAAGATGAAGGTCACCGAGGCCGAGTGGCAGTTCGATCGCAACAAGCTGATCATCTACTTCACCGCAGAGCGCCGCGTGGACTTTCGCGCGCTCGTCCGTGACCTGGCTAGCACGTTCCGGACCAGGATCGAACTCAAGCAGATCGGTGTGCGTGACGAGGCCGCCCTGCTCGGTGGGGTTGGACGGTGCGGGCGTGAGTTGTGCTGCTCGACCTGGCTTCCTGAACTCAGGCCCGTCAGCCTCCAGCTCGCGAAAGACCAGGGCCTGTCACTGAACCCGGCGCAGATCTCCGGATGCTGTGGCCGTCTCATGTGCTGCTTGATGTACGAGCACAAGACGTATGTCGAGGCACGCCGGCGCTTCCCAAAAGAAGGAAAGACGATTCGTACGGCGCGGGGCGAGGAGCTCGTGGTCGCCGTTGACATCTGGCAGGAGACGGTATCGCTGAAGGACATGCATGGGGAGCGCCGGACGGTGGCGCTCGAAGAACTACGCACCGATGTCGCGACCATGGGTACGCAAACTCCCGCTGGGGACGCCGACGCAGAGTGACCTCACGGAAATTCCTTACCACTCCGATCTACTACGCGACCGGGGATCCCCACATCGGGCACGCGTACACGACGGTCCTGGGAGACGTGCTCGCTCGCTACTACCGCCAGACCGGGGCGGACGTGCTGTTCCTCACTGGAATGGACGAGCACGGCCAGAAGGTGCAGGAGGCAGCGGCCGAACAAGGCGTCGATCCCAAGACGTTCGTCGACCGGTTAGCCGCGACCTTCGAGGCGGCGTGGCATCAACTGAACATCTCGCACGACCGTTTCATTCGTACGACCGAGCCCGAGCATGTCGCGGTGGTCACGGCCTTCCTCGAGCGTCTGTGGGACAAGGGGCTGATCTACGACGCGATGTATGTGGGGTGGTACTGCATCCCGGACGAGCGCTATTGGACCGAGAAGGATGTCGGTGAGGAACGTCTTTGTCCGGACTGCCAGCGGCCGGTCAGTCACGTCGAGGAGCGGAATTACTTCTTCCGCATGAGCAACTTCCAGGCACGCCTGATCAAGCACATCGAGGACAATCCAGAGTGGATCGTTCCCGAAACCAGGCGGAACGAGATCCTGGGCTTTCTGCAGAAGCCCCTTCAGGACCTGTCCATCTCCCGACCCAAATCACGCGTCCGCTGGGGCATCCCCATGCCGTTCGACCCCGAGCACGTATGCTACGTGTGGGTGGACGCGCTCACCAACTACGTCACGGGCTCGGGCGTCATCGACCCTGAGCGGGAGCCCGATGACCGTGGATTCGGCTCGGACACCAGCCACTCCCGTTGGCCGGCCGACCTTCATCTCGTCGGAAAAGACATCATCACCACGCACTGCGTGTACTGGCCGACGATCTTGATGGGGGTGGACCTGCCATTGCCGCGGCAGGTGCTGGCGCACGGATGGTGGGTCGCTGCCGAGACCAAGATGTCCAAATCCTTGGGCAACGTGGTGGATCCGCTCGCGCTGCGAGAAGAGTTCGGCACCGATGCCGTTCGCTGGTATCTGCTACGAGACATGCCCACCGGCTCCGACGCGTCATACACGCCGGAGCGCTTCCTCCAGCGCTACGACGAACTCGCCAACGTGTTGGGCAACTTGGCGAGCCGCGTGATCTCCATGATCGACAAGTACCGGGAAGGCATCATCCCGGACGCGCCCGGAAAAGCCATGGATGCCGAGATCGCGCGAACACTCGAAGCGGTCTCCGAGAACATGGACGCCTTTCGCGTACACGACGCCTTGGCGGCGGCCATGGATCTGGCACGTGCGGCGAACGGGTATGTAGAGGACCGCGAACCCTGGGCTCAAGCCAAGGATCCCGAGAGGGCAGGCGACCTGGACGAGACGCTGGCGACGTTGGCGCGCGTGCTGACGGTACTCACCGCGCTGTTCGAGCCGGTTACACCGGAGAAGATGGCGGACCTGGCAAGCCGACTAGGATTGGCTACGCCGCCCACACTGGTCGAGGCCACCAGGGTACCGCTGTCTGGCAACGTGGTCACCAAGGGCGAACCCCTGTTTCCCAGGCCGGAGCTTCTCGCCAAGGGAGATCTTCCTTGACACTGGAAAGAAACGTCGCGTAATTTTTCTCCGTGCATGAGAACACGACGATTGCGAAGAGCCCCCCCACAGTGTACCCTCCCGGCGAGCGCGTGGCGGGGTTTTCAATAATGGGCCAAGACAGGCGAAGGGCATGAGCCAACAGCGTTGGACCTTCCTGTTCATCAAGGACGAAGCAAGTCCGGTTCGGCAATTCAGTATATCCGCACGCGCTGGACACTACCTGACGTCTGTCTTCGGTGGTGGTCTGCTCATTCTCACCAGCCTCGTCATGATCGCGTCGACGGATGGCTGGTCTCGCTTGGATATTGTGCGTTTGACCGGCGAAAACGAGGCGCTCATCACCGAAATCACGGGGATTCAGGCCCGCGTACGAGATCTCGAGGGCACGCTCGATCTGATTTCGGACCGAGACGCACGTTACCGCGTGCTTGCCGGCCTGGTGTCGCTCGACTCGGAGGTCCTGCAAGTAGGCGTAGGCGGCCCCGGGCTTCCAACGCTCGAATCCGGGCCGCTATGGGCGACGAACCCCGAAGCCGGCAAGGCCACGTTCGCCGCGTCCTATGACCTGTTGGCACTCGAGCGGCGAGCTCTTCTGCTATCTGAGAGTCTGGCAGAAGCCACGGATAGCTTGGAGGCCCACCGCGACGTGCTGCTTGCCACGCCATCGATCCTGCCGGCAGCGGGGAGGCTCAGCAGCAACTTCAGCAAGGCTCGCTACCACCCGATTCACCACAAGGAACTCCCACACGAGGGCATCGACCTCTCTGCCCCGCAGGGAACGGCGATCCTCGCCGCCGCCAACGGCACGGTGACCTACTCCGGGTGGCGGTCGGGCTACGGGTACACCATCGAGATCGAGCATGGATTCGGATATATGACCCGCTACGCCCACGCCTCCAAGATCCTGGTGCAAAAAGGCCAGAGCGTCGAGCGTGGTCAGACCATCGCCGAGGTGGGACGGACGGGCATCGCCACGGCAACCCACGTGCACTACGAGGTCTGGGTGGCCGGACAACCGCAGAATCCGTTGAACTATGTCATCAGCGGTGCGATTCCCTAGGCAGGGCTAGGCCAGGCTCATCTCCTTGAGGGGCGCCACGTTAGCGCCCTTTTCCTTGACTGGGCCGACCGATATGGGCCGAAGTGTGTAATCTTGTTAGGAGAAGGGTCCAATAGTACCTTCGGGCCACTTTTGGGGGACTGAAACGCGGAGTAGAAAAACGATGCGGTCGAAAACTCTCTTCAGCACTTTAGGAAGCGCCATCCTATTGTCGGCATGCAGTGGCGCACAGGCCGTGATCACGGCCGAGTTGGAGGTGGAGGATCCAGACCAGGGAGGGGTGTCGCGTGCGATCGCCGACCTAGAAATCCGGCTCTTCCCGTTCGACCGCGATGCTCTGTTCGATTCGCTCACGCGGGCCACATCCGTACCCGAGCCGGCTATCCCGGACTCTGTGCTTCAGGCGCAGGCTCAGGTGCAGGCCGCTCAGGAACGGTGGAGAATTCTCGAGGGGCGTTGGAATACGCTCAGGGACACGCTGCAAACCATCACCGACGCGATGGAGGGCCTCAGCCGAGGCCAGGCGCGCTACAGGCTGCTGTTTAACGAGTTTGGGGATTTGGAGAGCGAGTACAACCGGGTCGAAAGTCAGAGGGATCGGGCGTTCCGTGACTTCACGTCACTTCAGGCACAGTCGATCGCGGCCGCTGATGCGATCCGGATCCGGCGAATGAACTGGGCCGACGAGGCATTCGCGGATATCGGTATCGCGATCGATGCCAAACTACAGGCATCCGGATTGGAAATCGTGTACGACACCACGGACGCCAACGGACTCGTGCAGTTCGAGGTTTCACCCGGGGAGTGGTGGGTTTCCGCTCGCTACGAGCTTCCGTTCACCGAGTTGTACTGGAACGAGCGCATCGACCTGTCTCGTGGCGAGCCCTTTCCGCTAACGCTGGACCGCGGGAACGCGGAGGAGCGTCCGAAGCTCTAGAGGCCTCTAGGTTCCGCACGGCTGGCGGTCCAGGATGGGAACAGTCATGCCGACGACGCAGTCGCAGGGATCCACCAACCCCTTCTTCGAGGTGGATGAAGACGGGATCGGCTGGCTCACCTTCGACGACCCGAACCGCAAGCTCAACATCCTGGACGAGCCCATCATGCGCCGCTTGGCCGACGCGCTCGATTCGGCCACCTCCCGCGCGGCGGACGGTTCCATGACCGCCCTCATCGTGCGGAGCGGCAAAGACCGCGGCTTCGTGGCTGGAGCCGACGTCACAGCCATCGAGGCGGTGGAGGATCCGGCCGAGGGCGAACAAGCCTCGAGACTGGGGCAGGAGATCTTCGGCAAGCTCGAAGCACTGTCCGTGCCAACCATCGCGGCCATCCACGGTCTGTGCTTGGGGGGCGGTACGGAACTCGCTCTCTCCTGCGACTATCGGCTCGCTTCCGACTCGCCTACGACCGCCATCGGCCTTCCCGAGGTCATGCTCGGCATCCTCCCGGCGTGGGGTGGGACGACACGGCTCCCGCGTCTCGTGGGACTTCAGGCCGCTCTGGACCTGTTGTTGTCCGGCGGGCGGTACCGTCCCCGCAAAGCCAAGCGAATCGGGTTGGTCGATGAGATCTTTCCCCAGGAGCTCTTCAACGAGAAAGTGAAGGCCTTCGCCGCGGACCGGGCTGATGGCAAGCCACCCCCGGGGCGGCCCGCTGGAAAGCTCCTGACCCGCCTCTTGGACGGGACGCCTCCTGGGAGGGCCGTTGTCCTCAGGATGGCACGAAAGCAGGTGATGAAGCGCACCGGAGGCCACTATCCGGCCCCCCTGAAGATCCTCGACGTCGTGAAGAGGGGAGGCCAGGCGCCGCAGGCCGTCTCCCTCGGCCTCGAGGCCGCTGCGGCCGGGGAGCTCATCGTATCGTCGGTCAGCAAGAACCTGATCCACATCTTCAACCTCAACGAAGCCGCCAAGAAGGGGCTGGGCCCCTTGGACGGCGCGGCCACCTCCGTGCGTCGTCTGGGAGTCCTGGGTGCAGGTGTGATGGGTGGCGGCATCGCCCAGTTGGCCGCATACAAGGGCATTGTGGTGCGCATGAAGGACATTCGCCACGAAGCCGTCTCGGGTGGTCTGCGGCACGCGAGGGACCTCTTCGAAAAAGCGGTCCAACGCCGCCGTTTACGCCGGCGCGAAGCCGATCAGCACATGGAGTTGATCAGCGGCGGCCTCGATTACGAGAGCCTTTCTGGGTGCGACCTGATCGTGGAGGCGGTTGTCGAGCGCATGGATGTGAAGCGCATCGTCCTGAGGGAGACCGAGGACGCCGTACGCGCGGATTGCATCATCGCGTCCAATACGTCCTCCCTTTCGATCGACGAGATGGCCGAGGGTCTCAAGAGGCCGGAAAACCTCGCCGGCATGCACTTCTTCAATCCCGTGCACAAGATGCCCTTGGTCGAGGTGATCCGGGGATCCCGCAGCAGCGATCGCGCCGTTGCGACCATCTATGCGCTCGCCCTCGAGCTCGGCAAGGTGCCTGTGGTAACAGCCGACCGTCCAGGCTTCCTGGTGAACCGAGTGCTCGGCCCCTATCTGAATGAGGCGGGACACCTCATGGCGGACGGAGCGTCCATCGAGGATGTGGACCGCGCCGCGTTGGAGTTCGGCATGCCCATGGGTCCGCTTCGCCTCGTCGACGAGGTCGGTATCGACGTGAGCAGCCACGCCGGCGAGTCACTCCACAAAGCCTTGGGTGACCGCCTGGATCCATCGGCTCCGCTCGTCGCTCTCGCGGATACGGGTCGGCTGGGCAAGAAAGGCGGAGCTGGGTTTTACCGCTACGAGAACGGCAAAGAGGCCGGCGTCGACCAGTCCGTCTACGCCGCGCTGAAGTCGGCCGTGCCGTCCGAACGCCGCACCCTGGACCAAAAGGAGATCCGCGGGCGGCTCCTGCTTGCCATGATCAATGAGGCCGCACGGGCTCTCGACGAGGGCGTGGTCGCAAGAGCGGCCGATGTGGATCTGGCGATGATCATGGGCACGGGGTTCCCGCCCTTTCGGGGCGGCCTGATGCGCTTCGCGGACACGATCCACCTGAAGACGCTTCTGAGCCGACTGCAGGAAATGGAGGACGTGCACGGCCAGCGGTTCACACCCGCTCCGCTGGTCGAGCGACTCGCCGCAGAGGACCGTGGCTTCTACGACGCGTTCGGTGACTAGCACGGTCACAGGAGTGGTGCCATGCGCCGGCGAATCCTCCAGGATGGGCGCACCCAAGGCCCTTTTGCCCGCCGGTGGCTCGACGTTTCTGGACCACGTCACGGGCGCTTTGGAGGAGGGCGGATGTGCGCCCATCATCGTGGTGGTTGCCGACCTGCATGGACCCGTGGCTGAGCGCGCCCGCGCTACCGGCGCTCGCGTGGAAGTCAATGAGCACCCCGCGGAGGGGCCGATCACGTCGTTGCGCGTTGCTCTGCGGGCCCTTGGAGATGACGTGGAAGCCTGCGCTTTCCTCCCGGTAGATCACCCGCTCGTCCAGGCTGCAACGGTGGCCCGGCTCATTGCGTCGCTCCAGGCGTCGGATGCCCCGATCGTGGTGCCGTCCTACGGCGGCGAGAGAGGACATCCGGTGCTCTTCCGCCGGTCCGTATTCACTGAGTTGTTCGAGGATGGCCTGGCGGAGGGCGCACGCAGCGTCGTGCACCGGCACCTGCCCGACCTCCTCGAGGTGGCTGTACCCGACCCGGGGGTGCTTACAGACATCGACACACCGGGTGAGTACCGGAGCCATTTCAGTGAGATCACCCCCGCGCTCGACGGTTCGTGACCGCAACTTATCTGGACGCGCCTGCGGCCACGGAGCTCATTCTGTCGGCAGTGGAAGCCGGTGAGGCGGTGGCGGTCTTGGTTCTGATGCCGCCCTCGGCCGAGGCAGGGGGTAGGATCGTCATCCGCCAAGCACCTGACGGTACTCTGGCCCGGGTGGGAGGATCGGGGGATGACATCCTGGATTCGGCCTTGCAAGACCTGGCCAGAAACGCGATGGACGGGGCCGATAACGCCCGGGAGGGCCTCCACTCTCTCGGAACTGACGATGACCCCGGGGTGCGGTTCTTTCTGGAAATACACCGGCCCCAACCCGAGCTTGTGATCGTCGGGGCGGGCCATATCGCTCAGCCGCTTTGCTCGGTCGGAGCGCTCCTGGGTTTTCGCGTCCGCGTGCTCGACGACCGACCGGAGTTCGCTACCCGCGAGCGATTTCCTGAGGCCAAAGAGGTGGTCCGGATCGACATGGCCGACCCTTTCGGCCAGGTGTCGCTGACTCCGGAGACCCACGTCGTCCTGGTCACCCGCGGGCACAAGTACGACTACGCCTGCCTCCGCCAACTGCTTTCGCGCGACGACGACGTCCGGTACATCGGCATGATCGGGAGTCGAAGACGCGTCCGTGCAGCGTTCACGCAGCTGATCGAGGAGGGGTTTGACCGCGAGCGAATTGCCAAGATTCGGGCGCCGGTGGGCCTGGATCTAAGAGCAGAGACGCCGGCGGAAATCGCGGTGGCGGTGGCGGCCGAGATCGTCCTCCTGTGGCGAGGTGGCTCGGCCCAGCCACTGGCCGCACAGGAGCGCATCCTGCCGCGTTTCTTCAAGGCGGCCGAGGGAGTGAAAGCCAGTGATACGGACTGAGGACGTTGCCCTCTATAGGGCGCTCGATGCGAAGGCCAAGGCCGGGCGACCCTGCGCCCTGGCGACAGTGGTGGCTACGCGAGGGTCAACGCCGCGCAAAGTGGGTGCGAAGATGCTCGTCGATCCGGACGATGGCCTCGTAGGCACCGTAGGAGGTGGATGTGGGGAGGGCGAGGTGCTCGAGGCCGCGGACGAGGTCCTACGGACCGGCATTCCCCAGATGGTGCGAATCGACCTCACCAAGGACTTCCTCTCGTGGGATCCTGCGGTGTGCGGCGGCACCATGGACGTTTTCGTCGAGGCCATCAGGACGAGAGCGGAGGACGGGTAAGAACGAGTGCCGCGATCCTCACCCACCGTCCACATCCACTACCTCCGACCACCCGACCGCGTGGAGATCTTCACTCAGTCACTGCTTCTGGACGATCCGGGCGTGAAGATCACTCTAGCCTCTTACATCGACGTCGAGCACCCCATGACGATCGACGGACTCGTGGCGTTCGAGCTGGGGTCGAAGGCCGTCTGGTTCACGTTCCCGGGCGCTTGGCATGATGTGGGCCGCTTCCACCGAGCGGACGGTACGTTCACCGGCTGTTACTCCAACATCCTCACTCCTCCCACGTTCCACGACGGCGGCATCTGGCACACCACGGATCTCTTCCTGGACGTATGGATTCCCAGCGGTGGAGTCGCCACCGTCTTGGACGAAGACGAGCTTCAGGAAGCGGAGGCCAACGGCTGGGTGGATGCGGCGACTGCGGACAGGGCCCGAGCGGAAGCCTCTGCCCTCAAAGAGAAGGCGGAGGCCGGTGTTTGGCCTCCGCCCATAGTAGAGGAGTGGACGCTGGAGAGAGCCCTCAGCGTTCTTTGAGAACCCTGCTCAGGCCTTTCCTACGCCAGCATCGACCACGTGTGCCGAGCACAGGCGCGCCATGTCCAAGAACACGCGCTTGAGTACGTCCGGCTCTTCCCGCAGACAGTCGACCAGACGCTCATGGCGCCCGAGCGCGTCCGTAGGGATCGAGATGTCCTCGTGGTGATACTGCCCGTTATCGACGAACAGGAGGCGAACCGTGGTCTCCCGACTCAATTCTGGCCCTCTGCGTCCCCGGCATCTTCCTTCTCGGCCATCAGCGAGTCTACGACTTCCTGAATGGCGGCGAACTCCTGCCAGCGCGTTACGCGGGTGGCCATTCCACCTCCACCACTCACGAAGATTGTCGGCGTGCCACTGACGCGCATGAGTGTGCCGAGTTCCATGCCGGCACTCACCGCGACCGCGTGACGGTCGCTGTTCAGGCAGCCGTTGAACTCCTCCTCGTTCAGCCCCAGGCCCTGCGCATAGGACTCGAAGGCGGCGATGGGCGGCACCGTGTTGGGCGACCACGAGGCCTGATTGATGAACAACTGGTCGTGGTACGCCCAGAAGTGCTCCCCCCCCTGGTCCATCGCGCAACGAGCCGCTCGCGCCGCAAGGAAGGCATAGGGATGCCCGGCCAGGGGAAAATTCTGGAAAACGAACTTCGCGATCCCGTTGTCCACATAGGCCAGATCCACCTCGGGCTTCACGCTGGTGGCGAACTGCCTGCACGCCGGGCATTGGAAATCAGCGAACTCGAGGATGGTGATGGGGGCGTCCGGATCCCCCCGCTCCACCCCCGCAGCCATCTCGACGAGCTCCTGAGGATTCTCGTATTCGATCGGAACCGCTACGAGAGCGGCCTGGGTGAACCCACCGCCCACCAGGGAGTAGCCCACGCTCCCAATCGCGATCACGGCCACGAGCCCCAGAATCCAATAGAACGACGTCATGCTGGTGCCGCTGTCCGAACTGGATTTCTTCTTGGTCCCTTCGTCCTTCTTGTTGCTCGCCACGTGCAACTCCCACCCGAGTGAATGTCGAGTCACCTGAAGAAAAAGAATCTGATTTGGTACACGAAGGACCCGACTTTGGTTCGCCTCAGGGCATCGTGCCGCGTACCAACTCCCTCATCACCTCATCTGTGTCCAAGAAGTCTTGGAATACCCTGTCGGCGCCCGTGGCGCGTAGCGACGCCGCATCACATCGGCCCGTGGCCACCGCCACCGTGCGAGTGCCCGCTTGCTGGCCACAGGCAACGTCCCGCGGCGTATCGCCGACTACCACCGTACACTCACGGGCGAACGTCACTCCGCACGCCTCTTCAGCACGGGCTATCGCCACCGGAGCCAGCAGGTTGCGATCTTCGTGGTCGGACCCGAACCCACCGATGCTCAAGCCTTCGGCGAGTCCGACGGAGGCCAGTTTGAGACGGGCGCCTTGCACGATGTTGCCGGTCACAATCGCCACCACCACAGCCGGGTGGGCGTCCAGCCGGTCGAGCAACTCCGGCACTCCGGGTAACAGGTACATAGGCTCATCGATTAGCCGGGCCTCGAGCTCGGCGAGGTAGCGCTCCCACAGATCCGGCAGCGAGGCATCGATCCGCTCGTCCGTAAACCCCGACCCCAGGAGCAGCTCCCGGGCGATCTGAGGGTCAGTCTTGCCGGAAAAATCGAACCCCTCGATAGCACCGTGGGTCTCGTACACCGCCAGCATCGCAATCTCGAAGGCCTCCTTGGCGGGCCCCCCACTCACGAGCGTTCCGTCGATGTCCAGGAGTACGAGAGTCGTGGCCGTCTCAACCATGCTCCACCAGCACCGCGGGATCCACGTTACCTCCGCTGAGCACTGCCACCACCTTGCGGCCAGCTACCTCGACCCGTCCGCTCAGGATCGCGGCCACCGCAGCCGCTCCAGAGAACTCGACGAGGAGCTTGCGCTCCGTGGCGAGCAGCAGGGCAGCTTCCACGATCGCATCGTCCTCGACGAGCAACACATCGTCGGCAAGGTGGCGAATGTGCCGGTAGGTATGATCCCCGGTTCTCACGGGAAGCAGGCCATCGGCGATCGAATCGATGCTCGATAGCTCTACAGGCTCTCCAGCATCGAGCGCGGCCCTCATGGAAGCGGCCCCGGAGGGCTCGACTCCGAAAATCCTGGCGTCGGGGCGGAGTCGGCGCACGGCCGCGCTTACTCCGCTGGCGAGCCCGCCCCCACCAATGGGCGCGAGGACCGTGTCCACCTCGCCCCACTCGTGTACGATCTCCAATCCCACGGTTCCCTGGCCGGCGATGATGTAGTGGTGGTCGAAGGGCGGCACCATGGCCAAACCCCGCTCATCGGCGATGGCCTCCGCCCGGGCGCGTCGCTCCACGGACGTGGTGCCTTCGAGTACGACCTCGGCTCCGAGCCGCTCCGCTCCCTCACGCTTGACCCTCGGCGCATTGACCGGCATGACCACGACTGCGTGGGTACCGAGAAGTTGAGCCACCAAGGCGACCGCCTGGGCGTGATTGCCTGAAGAGTAGGTGATCAACCCGCCCTTCAGTTCTTCGGCCGGAATGCGCGAGGCGAAATTGAACGCCCCGCGAGCCTTGAAGGACCCCGAGCGCTGGAGGTTCTCACACTTGAGGCGAATCTCACCCCCCAACCGTTCGGATAGCTCCGGCCACGCCACAAGCGGCGTACGTACAACCACGCCCTCTAGCCGCGCTGCGGCTTCCCGGATTTCGTCCAGCCCAACAAGGTCTTCGGGGTCGGTCACTCCTCTTCCACGGTGTCGACGGCGTCCACGGCATCCGCCGTGTCCGCCTCCGTCGTGTCGACAGTATCGGCGGCGTCCAAAGTGTCCACAGTCTCGACGCCTTCAGGGCTCTCGAGATCTCCGACCTCGGCACCGTCGTCGGGGATGATCCGAGCGACATCCATGACCTGGTCACCCTCGTCCAGGTTCACGAGTCGGACTCCCTGAGTGGCTCGGCCGATGACGCGAATCTCGTCCACGCGCTGACGGTTCACGACGCCGTTACGGGTGATGATCATGAGCTGATCCTCGGGCACCACCGACTTGATCGCGACGACCTTACCGGTCTTTTCGTTGGTCTTGAGGTTGATGACACCTCTGCCGCCCCGGCGCTGGAGCCGATACGCGTCGACTGCCGAGCGCTTCCCCATGCCGGCCTCTGAAACGACCAGGAGCGTGGCATCCTCGCGACGAATCACGACCATGCCGACCACATGGTCATCCTCCCGAAGTCGGATGCCGCGCACGCCCTCGGCCGCCCGACCCATGGAGCGCGTGTCCTGTTCCTTGAACCGGATGGCCATGCCATTCCGCGTCGCGAGGATGATGTGGTTCAAGCCGTCCGTGATCTGCACGTCGATGAGCTCGTCGCCCTCCCGGATGTTGATGGCGTTGAGCCCCACGGCCCGCACGTTGCCGTACGCGGAAAGTGCGGTCTTCTTGATCTTCCCGGCGCGCGTGCTGAACAGGAGGAAGCGGTCGTCACTGAACTCCCGCACGGGCACCAGCGCCGCGATCTCGCGCTCCGCCTCGATGTTCAGGAGGTTCACGATGGGCTTGCCACGCGATTGCCGTTGGGCGTCCGGGATCTGCCACACTTTGAGCCAGTAACATTGGCCGTCGCGTGTGAAGACCATGAGGTAGTCGTGAGTCGAGGCCAAAAAGAGGTGCTCGACCCAGTCCTCTTCCTTGGTTCCCATGCCCTGGAGGCCCCGGCCGCCGCGGCGCTGCGCTCGGTACGTGTCGATCGCGACGCGCTTGACGTAGCCCTGGTGCGAAACCGTGATCACTACCTCCTCGTCGGGGATCAAATCCTCCATCTCCAGCGACGAAACCTCCCCGATGATCTCGGAGCGGCGCTCGTCGCCGTATTTCTCGTCGATCGCGGTCAGCTCGTCCGCGATGATCCCCATGCGAACATCCCTGCTGCCAAGAATTCGCTGAAACTCGGTGATCGCCTCACGGATCTGGGCCAACTCTTCTTCGAGCCTTTCCATCTCCAGGCCGGTCAACCGCGCAAGGCGCATGTCCAGAATGGCCTTGGTCTGCAACTCGGACAGCCCGAACGCCTCTTGAAGTCCGGTGGCCGCAGCCTCGGTATCCCTCGATCCCCGGATGATCTTGATGACCGCATCGATGCTGTCGACGGCTGTCCTCAGTCCCTCGAGGATGTGCTCCCGCGCCTCCGCCCGAGCGAGATCGTGAGTCGTCCTGCGGACTACCACCGTGTGGCGATGGTCGATGAAGTGCAGCATCATCTCGCGAAGCTTGAGCACCTTGGGTTCACCGTTTACCAGCGCCAGCAGGATTGTCCCGAACGTCGACTGCATCTGCGTGTGCTTGTACAGCCGGTTCAGTACGATCTCGGGCATCACATCGCGCTTGAGCTCGATGACGATGCGCATTCCGTCCCGGTCCGACTCATCCCGGAGATCCCTGATGTCGGCCAGCTTCTTGTCGCGCACGAGTTGCGCAATCTGCTCGATCAGCCGCGCCTTGTTCACCATGAACGGGATCTCCGTCACGATGATCCGCTCACCCTGGCCCTCCACCTCCTCGATGGTGGCCTTAGCCCGCATGACGATGCGGCCTCGACCGGTACGGTATGCCTCTTCGATCCCGGTCCGCCCGCAGATGTACGCTCCGGTCGGGAAGTCGGGGCCCGTGACGATGCTCTCAAGCTCCTCCTGCGGCAGCTCCGGATTGATGATGAGCGCCTTCGTCGCTGCCACAATCTCGGTCAGGTTGTGGGGCGGAATGTTGGTGGCCATACCAACGGCGATACCCGAACTGCCATTGATCAGCAGGTTCGGCACGCGCGCGGGAAGCACGGTGGGCTCTTCGAGCCGGTCGTCGAAGTTGGGGACGAAATCGACGGTTTCCTTCTCGATGTCGTCCAGCAACTCGGTGGCCAACGCCATGAGGCGGGCCTCAGTGTATCGATAGGCGGCGGCTGAATCACCGTCGATCGATCCAAAGTTGCCCTGGCCGTCCACCAGCGGATAACGCAACGAGAAGTCCTGCACCATGCGAACCATCGAGTCGTACACCGCCGAATCGCCGTGAGGATGGTACTTGCCGAGCACCTCACCAACGACCGTCGCGCTCTTCTTGAACGCTCTTCCGGGCGTTAGCCCAAGCCCGCTCATCGCGTAGAGGATGCGCCGGTGGACCGGCTTCAGGCCGTCGCGCACATCAGGCAGCGCCCGCTGCACGATCACGCTCATCGAATAGTCGATGAACGATTCCCTCATCTCGTCCTCGAGCAACCGCTCGAGAACCGTCTCCCCAGTGGGTCTCTTGTCTCCGTTCATCCCGCCTGTCGATTCTCCTGTTCGATACCTGATGAGCCGGTAGGACTCTCCGCACCCGGATCCCTAGCCTCGGACCACCGATCTCTTGCTCGAAACGTCGGCCACGACGGTACTAGAGAGGGTCTGGGTGAAGCGGTTGAGCGTAGTGGAAAGAGTCCCCGAAGCGAGCACGAAGCCAGCGAGCACGAGGGTGACAGAGAGCAGTTCTATCGTACGCCTCAACGACACTCCATTCGGGTGGGGATAATGTGCTATAAGTCGTTGAAAAATAACGAATAACGGGGTGTGAAGCGAGCCCTGCGGCTAGCGTCCTGGAGACCTCCGTTGAGGTCCCCTCGAGGAGGACCGCAGGCGCATGACGAGCCGCCGGAAGCGGGGTTCTTGGCGAAGGGAATCCCAGACGGGATCGCGCCCCAACGAGACGAGGGTCGCGTCGCGGGCGCGAAAGGCGGCTTCCAAGTGCTCAATGGCACTCTCATTGTCTCCGAGCGCCGCATAGGCCCGCGCAATCTGGACCTGCGAGACGTCCTGGCCGGACTCGTCCATGCGCTCGAGCTCTTGGAGCCGCACGGTCCAGTATCCGCTGGAGCCCAGGTCCGAGAAGGCCTCCTCGATGGCTTCGGCTTCCGCCTGGTCACCGTGGCCCGCCGCAGCCTTGTCCCAGCGCAGTTGAACGATGCGATCGTACCGGCCCAACATGGAGTACATCCGCTCGAGGTCGTCCCACGCCTGGGCGTTCTCCGGCGAGGATCGGCTGAAGTCCTCGAGCATGGCTACGGCCGCGTCGCCGTGGCCCGCGAGACTGAGCTGCCGCGCGGTCTGGATCAGCCATTTCGGATTCTGGTTCGTGCCGCCACGCACCTGCGTCTCGGAGAACGACGCCCACGCGCGCCTGAGCTGCTGGCCCATCTCGGTGACCCCGACTATCCAGGCAGCCGAGTCGGCCGGGAACACGAGGTTGGTGACCCGTTGCTCCTCGCTCTCCTCGACCTCGAGTACGGGCGGTGGGGGGTCTAGCCCGACCCGAGTCGGGGCGTCCGACACGACGACGGCAATGGTTGGCGGCGCATGGTCGGGCGCCAGGATCTGTATGCCCGACGCTCTCAGCTCGCTGACGCCGCGGGCGATCTCTCCGTCGATCATGGCCAACACCTCGTGAGCCTCCGGGAGATCCTCGTTCAGTTCAAGGGCCCGGGCAGCGTGTTGCCTCACCTCCGGAAGGTCCACCTCGTGGACCTCGGGCGCCGCGAGCCCACGCATGAGCTCTGCGCCTGCCAGGCTTGCGTGGGCCGCGGCAAACTCGGGATCCAGCGTGATTGCATCCTGAAAATGCCCGACCGCTTCTTGATAGCCTTCGGCCGTGCCGTGGGACTGCGCAAAGCGGCCCCGCATGAACGACTCCTGTGCGGCGTCCACGGTGGACCCGAACGAGAGGGTGGCCATGGTCGCCTGGTCGTCGGGCGAAAGTTGGACCTGGATCGCATTCGCGATCTCCTCGGCCACGGTCGCCTGGAGACTCAGAATGTCTGAGAAGTCCTCCTCGTAGCTCTGCGTCCAGACATGTGTGTCACTCGGGCCATGAATCAACTGAACCGTGATGCGGACCCTGTCGCCATCCAGGATGACCGATCCCTCGATGAGCCCGTCTACGCCGAGTTCGGCGGCGATCTCAGGGGCGGACATAACGTTTGGGCCGGCGTAGCGCATGACACTGGTGCGTGACACGACACGCACAGACGGAAGTTGGCTCAGCTTAGCCACGAGCGCCTCGTGCATGCCGGCGGCGAAATAGGCCTGTGGCTCGGCTGAGAAGTCGTCGAGCGGGAGCACCGCGAGCGACGTGATCGGCGCAGACGGATCGAAGCTGACGGGTTGCACGGTCGGGCTGAGCCCGCCACCGCCGGCCGATGTCGGGGAAACGACGCCGTTGGTGACGACGGCCCACCACCCAACCGCTCCGACCGTTATCAGGGTGACGGCCAACAACGACATCCGTGGCAGCAGCGGATCGACGAGGTCCGTCTCCGTGCCTAGGTCCTCGGTGCGACGGATTCCTTGGGGCGTGATGTCGAACACCCAGGCGAGAACGAGTACGACGGGCAGACCCAACGCCGCCACAATGACCAGGAGCCGAAGGGCGCCTTGCTCGACCGAGAATGCCGGGAAGGTGATCTCCGCGAGCTGCAACACGACGAATGCCACGGCGGCGTATGTCACCATGACGCGCACGACGTGCCGCCGTTGGAGTTCAGCCATGAAGTCCGCGAATTTGGACCTACGATTACTCACCGGATACGCCAGTCAGAGACAACCACTCCCCACCTCCCCAAACTGCCCCCAATTCCACTTCATCCGCAAGGATTCAAGCTACGGCGACGAAGTCCTCAGCCTCCCGCCACCCGGCCTCGATCAAGCTCTCGCGAATCTCTGCGCGGGCGCCCTCCTGACCCACCGACGCCACACAGAAGGCGCCCGTTAAAGAATGGATACCTTCAGGGGGGAGAACTGTTGCCCCATGGATCGTCTGACCCACTTTGCGCGGGTCCACGTCGATGAAGGCTCGCACCTCGCCGCCCGCCGACTGCACCTCCCTCGCGAAGGCCTTGCCGAGCGGCCCCGCACCCCATACCACCACCCCGTCTCTGGCCCGCGCAAGGGTGTCGAGTAGATAGCTGACCTTGCAGCGCCGGAAAGCGTCTTGGGAGTAGGTTGGAGCGTTGCGAGATAACCGGTCACTCCCTTCCCTCCACCGCAGCAGCGTGCGAGGGACCACCCCGAGCCGCCCACCCCGAGCCCACAGCCGCATCAGCAAATCATAGTCCTCCGGCCAGCCACGGTCGAAGTAACCTCCCACCTCCCGTACCGCATCCGCCCTCAGGAAAAAGGTGGGATGTGCCAGCGGGCACTCCACGAACAAGTCTCGCTCTACATGGTTCGGTGTCTCCAACGAGTTGAGCCACTCCTGGTACCGAAGAGCCCCACCTCCAACGCTCTGGGACGGGAAATACTCGATGTGGCTGCCGCAAACCGCCCAATCCGGGTTCGCCTCCATGAGCGCGAACTGGGCCTCGAAGCGGTCGGGAAGCGCTACGTCGTCGGCGTCCATACGCGCTAAATAACGCCCCCGGGCCAACGAGCGGCCGGCCTCGAGCGCGTCGACGATTCCGCCTGGGGCCTGGCGCACCACACACACCCGGGCGTCTCGCGCCCGCCAGGCGTCCAAGAGCTCGGACGAGCCGTCGGTCGACCCGTCGTCCACGGCCACAACCTCGAAGTCCGTGAAGGTCTGTGATTCGATGGACTCGATCGCCGCCGGAAGGGTGGCCTCAGCGTCGCGAACGGGTAGGAGCACAGAGACGGTTGGCACGACCTAGGAACCCGAAATGAACTCGAGCTGCATCACGAGGGGCTGGCCTCGAGTCTCGAGCCGCAAGATGATGTGTGGAGCCTCCTGGCGAGCGTACAGGATCTGTTTCCCGGCAGCGCTGACCATCTCGATTCGGTATGCCTGGAACGTGCCCGCCGGTACCTCGATATTCGTTACCTCGAGCACCTGCGCACTCATGATCGTCGTGGTGCCGGACTCCACTTGGGTCACCGCAGAACCTAAGGCGCCTGTCTTCACGCGGACGCCTTGACATCCCCGAGGACATCCGCCAGGTACCGGCCCGTGATGCTCTCCGGAACGGCGGCCACCTCTTCCGGGCGCCCCATGGCCACGACCCGCCCGCCCTTCGCGCCCGCACCCGGACCCAGGTCGATCACCCAGTCGGCGGTCTTGATCAGGTCGAGGTTATGCTCGATGACCAACACGGTGTTGCCCGCGTCCACCAGCCTGTCGAGCACCTGGATCAACTTGCCTACATCCTCACCCGACAGCCCCGTGGTAGGCTCGTCCAGGAGATAGATCTTCCGGCCCTTCTTGCCCGCCACGCTCGACAGCTCTCGGGCGATCTTGAGTCTCTGGGCCTCGCCGCCG
>JADFRS010000044.1 GCA_022561145.1 Gemmatimonadota bacterium | reverse complement strand
ACACACCACCGAGACCCCGAAGTGCTTCGCGAGGTAGATGGAGGAATCTCCCTTTCCGCAGGCCAGGTCGAGCACCCTGTCTCCCCTCCGGAGATTCAGGGAGCGGGCGATCCGCGAGGCGAGGTAGAGGCCACCCGGCGCCATGTTGTCGCCATGTCCGTAGATCTCGTCCCACGAATAACTGCCGACCTCTGGATAGTCGTCGGGGTCGAGCCGTCGAAACGACGAGCGCACTCGCTCCAGAGGCCATTGTTCCGGAGACCACTCCTCCGTCATCGATCCGGTGGACCCTCCAGGCCGTTCTGAGCTGGACGAGGCCACGCTACAGCACCATGAAGAGCATGAAGACCCCCACACCGATGAACAGCACGGCGATCCCCAGCTTCACCCGATCGGGGTCCACCTTGGCTTGGACCATAGGCCCCAACTGCCCGCCCAGGATCACCCCCGGAATCGTGAACATCACAATACTCAGCACCTGGGATAGCACACCGGCGTCCGCCGATGTCGCGAAATGGTAGAAGTGACCCACGGAGGCCACCAGGACGGACACGACCACCACGAAGATCGATGTGGCCACCGCCACGGCCGATGGCACCCGGCACCGGGCTATGAGATGGTATTCCTGGAGCTCGGCGAGGCCCACGGAGATGGCCCCGAGAAAAGCTCCGCCAATCGCGGCGAACATCCGTCCCTGACCCGGACGCCGGATGGTATAGGCGTACTCGTTGCCCGCTCGATCCACCAGCACCGTCTCGTGCCGCTCCTCACTACGAACCCGGGAATCCAGCTCCTCCACCTCGTCTCGCCGGAGGGACAGGTACAGCTGGACCCCGATGAAGATGATCCCGGTTCCGAAGATCGTGTTGAGGACGGCCGCCGGAAATGCGTCTGACACAAGACTTCCGAAGATCGCCCCGGGAATCGAGAAGACAAGAAGTTGGCGCCCGAGACGGAAGTCGATGAGGCGCCGTCGCCAGTATGCAGACAACCCCGACGCGAACCCGAAGAGCTCCGTGATCAACGCCGTCCCGATCGCGATCGAGGGCTCGAGTTTGAGTACGATGATGAACAGCGGAGAGAAGAACACCGCCCCACCGATCCCGCTGGCCATGGCCACCGTCGAAATGGCGATGGCGGCGGGGAAGAGGAACCAGTATTCGGTCGTGAGTGCCATCGGTCGGCTCGGTTGGTTGAGAACGTGGCTCAGGTGGCGGGCCCGAGATCAACTCTCCCGGGCCCGCCAAGAGTGTCCGGCGTCAAATGGTGAGCTCTTCGCTGGCTCCGGGGTCGAGCAGATGAAGCGAATCGGTCAGATCCGCCTCACGGAATGCCTGCTCGATTCCCTCTCTGCCTTCCTGATAGTGCTCCCACCCCTCGAAATGGGCGGGAAAGGCCGCCTTGAGACCGAGGGTCTGGGTGACCCTCGCACCCTCCTCACCGTTCATCGTCAGTCGCCTTCCACCCACGGCCGGGACTGTAGCGGCGCCCATGTGAAGGATGCCGGCGGCCACGTTGTAACGGTTGGCGATCTCCTGGATCTCGTCGATCCAGACGGTGTCACCGGAGATGTAGAAGCCGCCGTTCTCCTGACCTTCCCACTCCAGGAGGAAGCCCATGGTCTCGCCCACCGCGCCACGAATCTCGGGATCGGTCGTGTGTAGGGCCGGCATGCCGGTCACCTTGACCGTCTCACCGGTCGGCTTCGTGAATTCGACGGACTCCCAGGTGCCCAGGGCCTCTGCGCTCCCTCCGAGTATGGATGCGCTGTCGGGGGTCGTCAGCACCCGACCCCACTCGGGCAACATGGCCTTACCGGTGTCGTCCAGGTTGTCGTAATGCTGTGCGTGGCTCAGGAAAACGGCGTCGATCCGCCCGACTTCCTCTACCGGGACCGGGGGCCCCATCACCTTCTTCAGGTCGTGTCCCGGACCCTCGCTCTTCTCGGTCCCTTCCGGGTCGAAGCCGGGGTCGGTGAGGAACCGGAACGGCCCCACCTCGATGATGAAGGTTGAGCCGCCCAGATATGTGAGCTTGGTCTTCATAGTGTCCTCCAAGTGTGAGTGATTGTGGGTTCGAACAAAGACAAGGACCGTGCCAGCCTTCACTGCCACCCCACTCGAGGTCCTATCTCGTTGTCGGGCAGCGCATTGGGGGATCAGTGATGGGTTGGTGGACCACGTAGTACGAGTTCTACGAACGTGAGATATCGCGGCGACTTGACATATCACGGCGAATTCGCGCATGCTGAACTCTTGAGGTCCCCTTCCCGGAGCCACTACCGGGGCCCCATGCGGTTCAAGGAAGACACGCCTCGCTTTGGGGGCTCCTCAAGGGAGTGGAGCATGGCCACGAAGATCGATTCCGTAGACCCACCCGACTCGAGCGGCTCGATGCTGGCCTCAGCGTTCCTGGCGCTCGCCACCGAGGCGGTAGTGGCGGTCGACGAGAGCCAGAAGATCGTGGCCTTCAGCGACGGTGCGGAACGCGTCTTCGGGTACACCTCGGCGGAAATCCTCAACCGATCCCTTTCGCTGATCCTTCCGCCGGGAGCATTCGAGGCACACCAGGGCCACATCGCCGAGTTCGCGAAGTCAGGTGTTGCTGTCCGTCTCATGACGGATCGCCGAGAGATTCTCGCCCGCAGAAAGAATGGTGAGGAGTTTCCTGCCGCCGTATCCATTGCCCGATCCGACCTGGCCGGGAAGACCGTGTTCGTTGCCGTGCTGAAGGACCTGACCGAGCAACGTCGAGCGGAACAGGCTCTCAACGAAATCCAACGAGACCGAGAGCTCATCCTGAGCTCGGCGGGCGAAGGAATCTACGGCCTGGATCGAGAGGGGCTCACGACCTTCGTCAACCATGCAGCCGCTGAGATGCTGGGATGGGACCCAGACGAACTCCTTGGGAAATCCCAGCACGCGGTGATCCACCATTCCCACCCCGACGGTAGCCCCTATGCGGCCGAGGACTGCCCCATCTATGCAGCCTTCAGCGATGGGGCGGCCCATCAGGTGGACGACGAGGTCTTTTGGCGGAAGGACGGCACGAGCTTCCCCGTCGATTACGTGAGCACACCGATCTGCCACCCGGAGGACGGCCTTATTGGAGCCGTGGTGACCTTCCGCGATATCACCGAACGGAAGACTGCAGAAGATGCGTTACAGAATGCGATGACGGAGCTCGAGGTGCTGAAGGACCGTCTGGTCGAGGAGAACGTCTACCTCCAGGATGAGATCAAGCTCAATCACCGCTTCGACGAGATCCTCGGGGCCAGCGCCCAACTCCGACAGGTGCTACACAAGGTCGAGCAGGTTGCCCCTACGCCCACCACCGTTCTGATTCTGGGCGAAACGGGAACGGGAAAGGAGCTCTTCGCCCGGGCTATTCACGACTTGAGCGATCGGAAGGACCGGCCTCTGGTAAAGGTGAACTGCGCTGCGCTTCCCGCCGGCATCGTGGAGAGCGAGCTGTTCGGGCACGAGAAGGGTGCCTTCACGGGTGCCTCGAGCAAGCGGACCGGACGGTTCGCCCTGGCGGACGGTGGAACCATCTTCCTGGATGAGATCGGTGACCTGCCGATGGATACCCAGGCCAAGCTGCTTCGGGTGCTCCAAGAGGGAGAGTTCGAGCTTGTGGGCGGCGAAAAAACCATGAAGGTGGACGTCCGGGTCATCGCGGCCACCAACCGTGATCTCGGGGAGGCCATCCGGACGGGCGACTTCCGAACCGACCTATACTACCGCCTCGCGGTGTTCCCAATTTCGATCCCTCCGCTCAGAGAGCGGCAGGAGGATATTCCCGAGCTCGTCAAGCTGTTCGTCAGTCGCTTCGGCAAGTCCATCGGAAAACACGTGACCGCGATACCTCATGACGTCATGGCAGCGCTCCAGGACCACACTTGGCCGGGAAACATACGGGAGCTGCAGAACATGGTAGAGCGACTGGTCATCCTGACGCCGGACGCCACCCTCCGCTTGGACGATACGTTCGAAGGGAGCCGGCCCGGGCCCGTCGACGTCGGCTTCGCGTCCGGAGAAGCGCTCGAGGACGTCGAGCGAGAACACATCCGGAGTGTTCTCGAGAAGGTCGACTGGCGGGTGGCGGGAGAGGGCGGCGCCGCCGGCAGGCTGAAAATGAACCCGAGTACGCTGCGGTCTCGCATGGCGAAGCTCGGGATCAAGCGGTCCGGCCAGGGCGGCTGAGAGCGACCCTACCCGACGCGATATTTCGCGTACCTGTGAGATGTCGCAGCCCCGCACTCGAACCGTCCTTCCACCTCCGCAGAACTCCGATCACGGCAATTCCATTTAGAGCAAGGACTTATGGCGTTCGCTCAGGAGTGGCCGCAATTGCGGCATGCGCTGTGCCTATGTCCGCCGCGTGACTTCGGGTGGTGGCAATGGGCCTCCGCTCAATACGCGTCAGAAAAAAGGAGAAATCACCATGGCACTTCCGAACCCAGGCATGACCATCAATCCGTCCCGCACGGCTCTTCTGGTAACCGACCCACAAAACGACTTCCTGAGCCCCGAAGGGGTCACGTGGGGTGTGGTGGGAGAGAGCGTGATCAAGAACGGAACCATCGAAAACATCGAGCGCTTGTTCCGCGCGGCGAAGGGCACCGGGATGCCCGTGTTCGTATCGCCCCACTACTACTTCCCCACCGACCATGGATGGAAATTCGAGGGGGCCTTGGAAACGCTCATGCACGACATCGGCATGTACGACCGGCCGGGGGCGCTGGATCTCACCGGGTTCCGCGGGTCAGGCGCCGATTTCCTCGAGCGGTACAAGGAGTTCATCGAAGACGGGGAGACGGTCATCGCCAGCCCGCACAAGATCTACGGCCCCGAAACCAACGATCTCGTCCTGCAGCTGAGGAAGCGTGACATCGGCAAGGTGATCCTGGCCGGAATGTCGGCCAATCTCTGCACGGAATCCCACCTGCGTGAACTGCTGGAGCAGGGATTCGAGGTCGCGGTGGTCAAAGATGCGACCGCTGCGGCCATCGTCGAGGAAGGTGATGGCTACGAGGCGGCGCTCGTGAACTTCCGCTTCCTGGCCAACGCGGTCTGGACCACGGAAGAAGCCGTGGAGGGCATTGAGCAGGCGAGCGCAGTCCAGGTCTAGCATTCACCACGCCGACAAGAGAGCCACGTCCCTACTTACCTAATTCAAGAGAGGATCCCATGTTACGTTCGAATCGAGTTGGCGCCTTCCTGTTCGTCGGGCTATCGGTGCTTCTCCTCGCCACCCCTCCTGCTACGGCTTCTACGCAGACGGCGGAGATGGCGACCGATCCCGTCGTGAGGTACGGCACGGAGACCATCGGCGGCGTGGACGTCTTTTATCGCGAGGCCGGTAGGCCAGGCGCCCCGCAGATCGTTCTATTACACGGCTTTCCGACCTCGTCGCACATGTTCCGGAACGTGATCCCGCGGCTGGCCGAGGATTTCCACGTAATAGCCCCGGACTACCCGGGCTACGGGCTGAGCTCGATGCCCAGCGTAGACGAGTTCGAGTACAGCTTCGCGAACCTCGCCTCAATCGTCGATGAGTTGCTGGCGAAACGCGGCTTCGATCGCTACGCGCTCTACCTGATGGACTACGGCGCGCCGATCGGCTACCGCATCGCCGAATCCCATCCTGAGCGTGTGACGGCCTTGATCGTCCAGAACGGCAACGCTTACGATGAGGGCCTGCGAGAGTTCTGGGACCCCATCAAGCGGTATTGGGAGAGCGGCTCCAAGGAGGATGGCGACGAGCTACGCGGCCTCCTCACCTTGGGGGCGACCAAGTGGCAGTACCAGCATGGTACACGGAACCCGGAGAGCATCAGCCCGGACAATTGGCTCGTGGTGCAACCGCTTCTCGACCGCCCCGGGAACCAGGAGATTCAGCTGGCGCTGTTCTACGACTACCGAACCAACGTGCCCCTGTATCCACGCTGGCAGAAGTACTTCCGCACCCATCTGCCACCGACCCTCATCGTCTGGGGCGAGAATGACCCCATATTCCCGGCAGAAGGAGCTCACCCGTACCTTCGAGACCTTCCGAACGCGGAGCTCCATCTACTGAACACTGGCCACTTCGCCCTAGAGGAGGACGGTCCACTCATAGTAGACCTGATTCGGGAGTTCATGCTCGGGAAGGTAGCCATCGAACAAGAGCAAGAAAGCGATTAACCCAACGAGAACACGAAAGAACTGGAGAGAGACCGATGTCGAACAAGCTGGTTCCACCCTTCACCGAAGAGACGGCCCGCGCCAAGGTGAAGGCTGCGGAGGATGCGTGGAATAGCCGAGATCCGGAGCGGGTCGCCCTCGCCTACACAGAGGACTCAGTGTGGCGGAATCGAGACGAGTTCTTCACGGGCCGGGAAGCGATCAAGGAGTTTCTCACGCGAAAGTGGGCCTCCGAGCTCGACTATCGCTTGATGAAGGAGCTTTGGGCCTACACCGGCAACCGCATCTCGGTGCGGTTCGAGTACGAGTGGCGGGACGAGAACAACCAATGGTTCCGGACCCACGGCAACGAACACTGGGAGTTCGACGAGGAGGGTCTGATGCGCCGTCGTGACATGAGCGCGAACGATGTTCCGATCGCGGAGTCCGATCGGCGTCATACAGCCTGAACAAGCGCGCCAATTCTCAGGGCGCCCACACCAGAGGAGAAAGCACAAATGGCGTTCGTCACAGCGGTGCTTCGTGAAGGCACGGTGGTCGAAATGCAGGCTCGTACGTTCTCCTGGCGTGGCGACGAACCCCTCGCCGCCGGGGGGACCGACGTCGGGCCGACGCCTTATGAGATCTTACTGGGGGGCCTCGCGGCCTGTATCGCCATAACCCTCAGACTCTACGCGAACCACAAGGGAATCCCCCTCGCCGAGGTGGACGTGAGACTGGAGTTCGACCGGGTGCATGCCGACGACTGCGTGGACTGCGACGAGCGCGCCGATGGCTGGATCGATCGAATCCAGTCGCACGTGACGATCCATGGCTCGTTCGACGAGGCTCAAAAGACCCGGCTGACCCAGGTTGCGGAGCGGTGTCCGGTCCACAAGACGCTCGCCAATGGAGTTCAGATGGTGGATACCGTCGCCTTCGAACCAGCTTAGGATTTCACGCGCGACTGGCCGCCTGCGCGTGCCCCGCGCCCGCGACGACTTCCTCGACCGCGGCTTCGACCTCCGCCTCGGCCTCCGGCGGTTGAGCAGGGTGAGAAGGGCCTGCGCCGCGGCGGGGGGCTGGCGTACTACGGCCCGATCTTCGTCGCCGACGAGCTCGATTATCGCCTTCGCGTCGTCGTTCTTCTGGACATCCGCGAACTCTTGCCGGAGGGCCATCCGGGCCTCGTATAGAGTGTCTCGCAGCCGGCGCTCCAGGGTCTTGACCAGCGGAGCGGCAGCGACTTCGGGGGCAGCGGCCTTACCGGATGGAGATTTCGGCTTCGCATCCACACACACGGATACCTTGGGGCGAGGGGCGGATCGCCCCTTCCCTTTCCTCCGCGGCGTCGCTGGCTGCGATTGCGAGCGCCACCAGGAGGTGACGGCCTTGAAGATCCCTCCGGACACAGGTCCCCCGGTCACTGGAAATGAACTACCATATCCAGTATCGGCGGCGTCCGTCGGTCAGTTGAGGGCGAGGTCTAGCGGTGGGCCTAACCCAGGTGGGTCGAGGGGTCCTCAGGAGCAACCCCGCCGGACGCGAGATCGTCCTCCACGAGACCCTTGGCCCGCCTTCGCTTGAGGCGGGTCGCCTCCTTGTAGAGCGCTTCTCCCCATTCGATCATCTCGTCCTGCGAACTGGCGACCTGTTCGACGACCGACGATCGCAGGACGTAGCTACCGTCGGCACCCAGGTCCCATCCACCCCGCCGATCGGTGAGCAACGCATCGAACACCCGGCGGAGCTCGGTCTTGAGCGCCGCGGCCTCGACGGGGACCAGCGCCTCGACACGGCTCTCCAGATTTCGGGTCATGCAGTCCGCGGAACCGATGAAGTACTCCTCCTCGCCACCGTTTCGGAAATAGTAGATTCGCGAGTGTTCGAGGAACCTACCCACGACACTGCACACGGTGATGTTGTCGGAAAGCCCGGGAATGCCCGGCCGCAGCCGGCACGTGTCACGGACGATCAGGTCGATCTTCACGCCCGCTCTCCCCGCAGCGTATAGGGCTCGCGTAACCTCTGCGTCTTCGAGCCCGTTGAGCTTGAGTTGGATCAACCCACCCTCGCCTTCGCGATGGAGCGCCACCTCACGCTGGATCTTCCTTATGATCGGCCGCTTCATGCCCTTCGGCGATACCATGAGCTTCTGGTAATTCCGCTTGGGCTTGTAGCCGGTCGTCAGGTAGTTGAAGAGCTCCGTCAAGTCGCTGCCGATGCCGTCATCACAGGTCAGCAGGCCGAGGTCCGCATATCCCCGAGCGGTGCCAGCGTGGTAGTTCCCCGTACCGATGTGTGAGTAGCGCCGAAGCCCGTCGTAATCCTGCCGGACCACGAGGATCACCTTGCAGTGCGTCTTGAGTCCGACGACTCCATAGGTGACGTGGATGCCGGCGCTCCCCAGGCGGTTGGCCCAGCGGATGTTGGCCTCCTCGTCGAAACTCGCCTTCAGTTCGAGCACCACGGCGACCTGTTTGCCGTTCCGCGCCGCCTCCATGAGGTGCCCGACCGCCATCGAGTCCTCGGACGTTCGGTAGAGCGTCATCTTGATCGCCCGCACCTTGGGATCGACGCTGGCTTCCTTCAAGAATTGCTCGACGGACGACACGTACGACTGATACGGATGATGCACCAGCAGGGAGCCTGCCGTGCGAAGTATATGGAAGATCGAGCGGTCCGTAGCGAGCAACGGATGGTCGGGCGGATGGTGCGGCGGATCCTTGAGGTGCGGCGCCTCCACTCGGTAAAGCTCCATCAGGTCGGCCATACCGAGGAAGCCCTCGACGTCGAAGACGTCCTCTTCTTCGTCCAACCCGAGTTCCGCTGCCAACATGCCTATGTGGTACTGGGACATGCCCCGCCCCACCTGCAACCTCACGATCGGGGCAAAACGCCGATCACGGAGTTCGGATTCGATCATGGCCATGAGATCGTCGGCATCCTCTTCGTCGCGCTCCGTGTTGGCGTTGCGCGTCACGCGGAAGAGCTCGCAGTTGACCACCTCCATACCAGGAAACAGGTGATCGAGCGTGTTGGCCATGACGCTCTCCAGCGTCACGAACGTGTTCTCGCCCGGGATCTGCAGCAGGCGCGGTATTCCCGCGCCCACGGGTACCTTGACCCGCGCAAGGACCTGCGTGGGCTCGCCCGGATGCCTCAGCGTCACCAGCAGGTTGAGCGAGAGGTTGGATACGAAGGGGAACGGATGCGCCGGGTCCGTCGACTGGGGCGTAACGAGCGGGTAGATGTTGTCGATGTAATGCTCTCGAACCTGCCGCTGTGCCTCCGGCGATAGCTGGTCGAAGGTGGTCAAGACGATGCCTTGGGCGGCCATCAACTTCTGCAGTTCGACAAAGGTCTCCCGCGCCCGCGCGTCCAACTCCCTGACTAGTGCGTACGATTCCTCGATCTGCTGCTGTGGACTCCGGCCGTCTACGGTGAGCTCCTGTACCCTCGCTCCGACCTGCTGCTTGAGTCCCCCGATGCGCTTCATGAAGAACTGGTCGAGGTTCGAGCACACGATCGAGACGAACTTCACGCGCTCCAAGAGTGGGGTCCGAGGATCCGCCGCCTCGTGCAGCACGCGGAAATTGAAGTTCAGCCAGGTCAGCTCGCGGTTGAGCAGCAACTCGGGCGCATCGAGGTCGAAGTCGCCGTCGGGACCGGGTACCGGGATAGGCGTACGATCCGCCGGCGATCTCGGACGATCGGGCTGCAGGGGTTCGACCACGGAGGGAGCGGTCCCCGCCTCGTCGGTTGCGGTCGCTGCAACGACCGTGTCGATATCTCTAGCGCCTTCAGACATGAGTCTCCGGTCTCAGGCCAACAGGTCCCTTCGCGCATACCCCCGTAACGCCCCCAGGTGCGCGGCGATCGGTGGGAGACCCGCCCAGGAACGGGTCGTGGAGGTCCCGGTATTACTCCAGCATGCAAGCCAAAAGAAACAACGCATCACATCCGCCTCGACGCCTACCGACGGTGACTCCGTGAAAGCCCCCAGATGGCTGAGCTGGAAGCGGATAGAAACCGTGATCACCGTCGCGCTGCCCCTTTTCGTGGCGCACCGGCTCTGGCCACAGTTCTCCACTCTGGTAGGGGTCGGGGGACCCGTGGGCCAGGCACCACACTTCGCCCTGGAGACGCTGGACGGGCACGCTGTCTCCCTCTCCGACTTCGACGGCCAGGTCGTGCTCGTCAACTTCTGGGCGACCTGGTGCAGGCCGTGCCGCCTCGAGATGCCGGGCTTCCAGAAACTCTACCGTGACAAGGCGGAACAGGGATTCGTGGTTCTGGGCATCGCGACAGACCGAGGAGACCGGGCGGGGGTGGAGGCCTTCCTCGCGGAGCGGGGCATCGAGTACCCGGTGGCGATTCAGACCCGTGAGGTGAACCTGGCGTTCGGCGGCGTCTCGGCGATTCCGACATCGTTCCTAATCGACCGAAACGGGGTTATTCGTCACCGCATCTTCGGCTTCATGCCGCCGCCGGCCTTGAGAGTGGCCGTAAACCGCCTCCTGGAGGAAAAGCCGGACGACCCCGCCTCGGTCGTCGTGGACAGACGGCGTTAGCGGCACGCGCGGGCCTTGCGTGGCGTAGTGCGGTTATGCTGTCATTTAAGCCGAAATTCGCCAACACATTCATGACCCCCGGTGGCCCGGACGGGTCCTGCCAAGGTTGGACGATCGGCGATTCGCTGCACGAAGCACCCTTTGCGCGCTCAACGCCAGAAGGCCGCACTCAAAGAGCGTGAAGACCTCTCTCGCCAGATTTTCCAGCACTCCCACGACGCCATCTTCATCCTCGACCCCTTCGAGGACCGTCTGTTGTATGTGAATCCGAGCGCTTGTGCCATGCTCGAATACGAGCGCGAGGAGCTGTTGGGCACGCCGGTCTCCGCGATCCATCCCAACGAGATGCCGCGTTTCAAGGAGTTCGCGCAGGAAATCTTCAAGAACGGCGGCGGCTGGACGGACCAACTGACCTACACGACCAAATCCGGTCGGCACATTCCGGCCGAGATTTCAGGGTCGGTAGTCGTCAGGGACGGCCAGAGGCGGATGCTCGCCATCGTGCGAGACATCAGCGTGCGGCGGCAGCGAGAAGACCCGCGGCTGGAGAGCGTGCGGAGACAGCATGAGTTGATCCTGGACGCGGTTGGAGACGGCTTGCTGGGGATCGCAATGGACGGACGGATCACGTTCATCAACCCTGCAGGTGCGGAGATCCTCGGAGGCACCGTTGAAGACTTCGTCGGGGAGCCCTGCACCAAGGTGACGCTTCCGCGCCTGCGCTCCGGCGAGGTGCAACCGTTCGAGTTGTGCCCGCTCATCGAGACCCTGCACGCCAGCTCGAGCCATCGCGGCATTCAGGCGTTCTTGCACCATATCCGCGGATCCACGATCCCAGTCGAGTTCACCAGCACTCCGGTCCTCGAAGACGGCACACAGATCGGCTGCGTGTTCTCGTTCACGGACGTTTCGCAAAAGACTCGCGTCGAGGAGGAGCTCCGGCGGGGCCAAAAGCTGGAGGCTGTTGGACTACTCGCGGGCGGAATCGCCCACGACTTCAACAACCTCCTCACGGCGATCATCGGGCACGCCGAACTGCTAGCCGAGCCGCTTCCGGACGAGGATCCGGTACGCGCGGATCTCGCAAGCATCATCGAGTGCGGTGAGCGCGGTGCGGCGCTTACGCGCAAGCTGCTCGAGTTCAGCCGAAGCCAGCCCCTTGTGAGCCCCGCCTGATCGACCTGAACACCATCATCCGGGGGGTTGAGGGCTTTCTGATGCGCCTTCTGGGTGAGGATGTCCGACTGGAGACGGACCTGACGGACGAGCCCACCCGGTTTCTGGGCGACCCCACACAGATCGAACAGGTGGTCATGAACCTGGCGATCAACGCACGGGATGCCATGCCACACGGTGGCCGGCTCACGATGGCGACCGACATCGTGGTGGCTCATGCGGATGAGCCCGTCGTGCGGGCCGGCCTGGACCCGGGTACGTACGCCTCGCTCGAGGTCTCCGATACCGGAATCGGAATCGACCCCGAGAACCTCCAGAGGATCTTCGAGCCGTTCTTCACCACCAAGGATCACTTGAAGAGCACGGGACTGGGGCTATCCACGGTCTACGGCATCGTCAAGCAGAGCGGTGGAGGCGTTTGGGTATCGAGCGAGCTCGGCGAAGGTAGCACGTTCACGGTTTATTTCCCGATCACGAACGGCGAAGCCACCCCGAACCCCTGAGCCGCTCCAAGCAACACCTGGCACACCTGGCACACTTCTGATCTTCGGGTTATCTTCGGTATCCGTTACCGTATAAAACCCGAACACCATCGCCGATCCCTGTGCCTCCTCCCTACATCGAACTCCACGCCCACTCAGCGTTCTCGTTCTTGGACGGCGCATCCCATGTCGAAGAACTCGTCTTCCGTGCCAAAGAGTTGGGATATCCGGCGCTTGCCCTGACCGATCACAACGGCCTCTACGGTTCCATGGAGTTCGCTCACGAGGCCCGCGCTGTGGGTCTCCAGCCCATCACGGGCGCCGAGGTCACGCTCGAGCTCGACCTTCCTGGGCTTCCGAGTGGAATCAGCCACTCGGCCCAGGCCAGGAACCGGGAAGATCCGTTGACCAGAGGCACGCACATGACGCTCCTGGCCGAAAACCCTACTGGCTACGCGAACCTCTGCCGGCTCCTGAGTGAGGCCCACCTCGAAAGTGAACGCGGCCTGCCCACCCTTCCTCTGTCATCCCTCCTCGGACGCAATGAAGGACTCATCGCCCTCACCGGGTGCCGTCGGAGCCCCCTCCTCCTCGCGCTACAGGACAGTGTCGCCACGGGAGAGGTCTTGGCCCGCCACCTGTTGGAGGCCTTCGGCCCGGAGAACCTCTTCGTCGAGCTTCAGGACAACCATGTACGCGGAGACGCGACCCGTGGCCGCATTCTAGGGCGACTGGCCGATCGGCTCGAGATTTCCGTGGTGGCCACCGGAAACGTGCACTATCACCGTCCGGAACGACATCGCCTCCAAGACATCCTCTCGTCGATTCGTGTTCGGGCCACTCTGGACGACTCCCATGACCGGCGCCGCCCGAACGCGAAGTCCTACCTGGCTTCCCCCCAGGAGATGGCCCACCGTTTTCGCACACGGCCCGACGCGCTGGCCAACACCCTTCGCATCGCCGAGCGCTGTAGCGCCTTCGACCTGACCAAGGATCTGGGTTACGAGTTCCCCGACTTCGAGGGCAGTGATCGGGGAGCGGCACTCGAAACCCTGGCGGCCATATGCCTTGCCCGCCTCGACGAGCGCTACCGGGACTCGGACGACGAACAGGAGGCCCGTGAGCGCCTGCATCGAGAGCTCGTGCTGATCGACCATCATGGCCTGGCAGGCTTTTTCCTGGTCTACCGTGACATCATGAACCTCGCCCGCGAAGTCGCGGCCGATATTCGAGGCGACGCTCCGAGGGGCCGCTCGGGCCTTCCCCCCGGCAGAGGCCGAGGCTCTTCGGTTTCCTCCATCATCTGCTACCTCATCGGCCTCTCACATGTGGACCCGGTCAAGACGAACCTCTTTCTCGGCCGCTTCCTGAACGAGGCCATGCAGAGCGTTCCCGACATCGACCTGGACTTCCCACGGGACATCCGTGAAGAGCTGATTCTTCGCGTCTATAAGCGCTACGGGAGCGAGCACGCCGGTCTGGTCTGCACGTTCCCCACGTACCGCATCCGATCGACGATCCGTGAGATCGGCAAAGCCCTGGAACTCCCACTAGGCGATCTCGAAAAACTCTCCAAACTGGCGGAGCGGCACTCCGGAGGGGGGCTGATGGCGGAGCTGGAACGCCTGCCGGAGTTCAAGGCCAAGGCCCACACACCCATGTGGCGCTCCCTATGCGAGTTGGCCGAAGACATCAAAGGGCTGCCCCGGCACATCTCCCAGCACGTCGGAGGCATGATCATCTCCAGCCGTCCCCTCGTGGAGTTGGTGCCGCTCGAGCCCGCTGCCATGGAAGGACGGGTCGTCTGTCAGTGGGATAAGGACTCCTGTGACGATGCGGGCTTCATCAAGATCGACTTTCTGGCTCTGGGCATGCTGTCCCTGGTGGAGGAAGCCGTGGACCTCATCGCCGTACGGGGCACCGCGGGCACGGTCGGCGAGGCGCCCGACCTCTCGCGAATCGACTTCGAGGACGAGGCCGTGTTCGACCAGATCTGCTCCGGTGACACGATCGGGATATTTCAAGTGGAGAGCCGTGCCCAAATCCAGATGCTCAGGCGCGTGCAGCCCAGGAACCAGGCGGATCTGGCCATTCAGGTGGCCATCGTTCGCCCGGGCCCAATCGTGGGCGGCGCGGTGAACCCATACGTTCGGCGGCGGGAGCTCCTGCGAGAGAACCCGAACTTCCAGGTGCCGTACGACCATCCGCTCCTTGCCGAGGCACTCCGCGAGACGCTCGGCGTGATCATCTTCCAGGACCAGGTCCTGATGGTGTGCCAGGCTCTCGCGGGCTTCAGCGACGGGCAGGCGGAGAGCCTGCGCCGTGCCATGAGCCGCAAGCGCTCCAAGGAGTCCATGGACTCCCACTGGGAGGCCTTCCGGGACGGCGCCAAAGCGCACGGCGCCGACGAAACCACGGCCCGCAAGGTCTTCGATCAGGTCACGGCGTTCAGCGCGTTCGGTTTTCCCAAGTCGCACGCCGCCGCTTTCGGCCTTTTGGCCTACCAGTCGGCCTGGCTACGGCATTACTTCGCCACCGAATACTACGTGGCCCTGTTCAACAACCAGCCGATGGGCTTCTACTCGCTGGACGCACTCGGCCGGGATGCCCGCCGTAATGGTATCGAGATCCTGCTGCCCGACGTCAACCGAAGCGATGTCCGCTGCACCGCCGAGGGGGACAATCTGAGGGTAGGTCTGGGATTCGTGCGTGGATGGGGTCAGGACATCGCCCGGCAGGTCGTCGAAACACGCCAGGCGAAAGGGCCGTTCCTCTCGCTTCCGGACTTCTTGCGCCGTACCCCGGCAGCGCTGAAGCGGCCGGCCATCGAGGACCTCATCTGGGTGGGTGGATTCGACGGACTCGGCCTGGGGCGCCGCGAACTGCTTTGGCAAGCAGGCCTATGGCTCGGGCCCGAGAACGATGATCGGCGAAGCGGCGGCCGTGACGACCACCCCCAGGTCGAGTTACATCTGGAGGAGCCCTACCGAGACTTCTCGTTCACCGCTCTCGATCCCACGGACAGGATGGTGGCGGAATACCGCATGCTACGCTTTTCCACCGCGCTCCATCCTCTGGCGCTTCTTCGTGACCAGCTCCCCGCCGAGACGGTGTCCTCGGACCGGTTCTCAGACCTTCCACAGCACTCCACCGTTACCGTAGCCGGGATCGTCGTAGCGCGACAGAGGCCATCGACAGCGGACGGCTATGTCTTTGTGTTGATGGAAGATGAGTCCGGTATGATAAACGTGATTGTGAAGCCTACAATCTATGAACGCGACCGCACGGCCGTGCGTATGGAGCCGTTCATTACGGTCCGGGGGAGGCTGCAAAAGGACGGCCTGACCATGAACGTGCTCGCCTATGAGGTAAGGGCACTCAAGGCCGGTGACGAGTACGAGGCCGAGGCGAAATCCGACAAAGGTAATCCCTTCCAGTACTTAACGGCACTCCGTCAGTCACCGCCCGGAATCAAGAACTTCTGCTAGGCACCACCATCCCACGCGCATGACTGCCCCTCCAAACCTACTGTTCTGGGGTCAGTTCGACGTTTCCCGCCAGCCGTTGTTTCGACGATTGACGTCAGGCAACAACTTCTCGGGATCGATATCGACACGCGTCACAGTGCCCATGGACGACGGCAACCGAATCTCCACCATGGTTTTTCCGGCCAGCCATTCGGTGACCGGGATGTCGCGCTCGACCAATCCCGCGCGTGTCGTTCGAACCCGGACGTGCACAGGCATGGGCACGAAACCGCGATCCACGATCTCGATCACGGTTTCGTCACCGTCTGTGAAAACCTCACCGACCGCGTGGTCCAACGACCAGGTCTCGAAGTACCACGAGTTCCAGAACCAATCGAGATCCACGCCCGCAGCCCGCTCGAAGGTGGCGAAAAGGTCCCAAGGGGACGGGTGCTTCATGGCCCACTCGCTGATGAACGAGCGATAACCCTCCATGAAAACCTCCTCCCCGAGAAGGTTGCGCAGCGTCACCAGCAAGGTGGCCGGCTTGGCGTAGGAGGCTGTCCCGTATCCTGGGCCCGGCTCGTAGAAATCGGCGTGCCGCATGAGTTGCTGTTCTCGATCGCTCCGGACAGTCTGGAGGTAGTTCCACTGTTCCACGCTGTCCGGAGAGGTGCCCGGCCAATACTCGGGACGAGCTTGGTTCTCCATAAACGTGGCCGTTCCCTCGTCCATCCAGGCATACCGTCGCTCGTTGGTGCCCACGATCATGGGAATCCACATGTGAGCCAACTCGTGGGCCGTCACATTGTAGAGGTCCGCCGCGCCCAGCCCGTTGTAGTCGCCGATGAGCGTGAGCATCGGAAACTCCATCCCCCCCTCGATGATGTCGCCTCCTTCGACGGAGGTCATGTGGGGCCAGGGGTAGGGGTAACCGGTGAACCGGGAGTGGTGTTCGATCGAGTGTTTGCCGTACAGAACCTGATCGGTCCAAAGGGGAGCACGGTCATCACGCCAGAACGAGTGGATCATGACCCGGTCTTCCGACCCGTCACCGTCCCGGTCAGCCACCACGGCGCTGGTCGCGTACCATAGCTGAACGTTCGACGCCGTCCACGTGAAGTCCCGAACGTTCTGGGCGTCGAAGTGGTACGTGAGCTTCCCGCCTACGCCGGCCGTGGTCGCGAGTCCGTCCCGTCTATCCGTGCGACTGACGACCACGACCTTTTCGTCCGAGGTGGCCGCGACGGCCAGGCGATCCCGCGTTTGCTCCGACAAGACCTCATCTGGGTTCGCCAAATCACCCGTGGCCATGACCGTCCATCCGGCCGGCACCGTCAGATCGACGGAATAATCGGCGTATCCTTCATAGAACTCCGCCCCCGCTCGATACGGCTCGACGTCCCACCCGCGCAGATCGTCGAAGACGGCCATCTTCGGGAACCAATAGGCCACGAGATAGACCTCCCGGTCACTGTAACCCATCCGGCCCGCGCCACTCTGCGGCAGCGTTACGCTCCACTCGACCTCGATCTCCAGCACGGCACCAGCGG
This sequence comes from Gemmatimonadota bacterium, assembly GCA_022561145.1. GTDB lineage: Bacteria > Gemmatimonadota > Gemmatimonadetes > Longimicrobiales > Gaopeijiaceae > JACZXQ01. The sequence goes on along the minus strand of JADFRS010000044.1, from coordinate 10,340 downwards.
CGAGTGGCCGCTCGGGACGAATCCAGAGCTCCGTGGCGTTGACGGAGTAGCCCGTAGACGACTGGACGTCCACCAGGCTCAATTCCACGCTGTCCACGACGAGCCGCTCGAGCGTGACTCCGCCCGTGATTTCCTGCGGTTCGTTCCGCACGGAACCCGCTCGATGGAGGTTCTGGTAAAGGTTCATGAAGACGAGCCGCATCGGGATGGAGGCCCGGTTCTGGTACAGAATGGAGGCCTTTCCAGTCACGACGCCGGTCTCCGGATCGAGTTCGGCCGTAATGTCGTAGCTGGAGTAGCTCTGCCAGTACGCTGCTCCGGGAGCGCCGGTCGGACTACGCGTTTCGTTCCCGGTCGCCGTCTGGTAGAAGGCCGGCGGCACCACTGGGCCCGGAATGGGCCGGCGTGGCGTCGTGGGCGCTTGGGCCTCGACGGAAATGGACGGGATCACCACCAGGGCTAGGGCGACGGCAAGAATGCTCGATCTGGTCATTGGACTCTCATGCTCTCTCTGGCTTCACACGTTCTAGATAGAACCTCATGCCGTCCCAATCCGTGACGGGCGAGAACGTCTTGAAATATCGGTCGATCTCGTCCCGCTCACGGAAGTTCGCAAGCCGTTCGCGGACCTCGTCCTCGAACGCGGCCCGGTCCGAAAGGTCATCGTTGGCGAGAGCCCGCTCCACCCTGGCTTCCAAGGCGAGAATTTCCCGCAGAACCTCTTCGCGTCGATCGTTGAAGTTCTCATGCAGTCCCGCGTGCGCGACGCCGACGAGCTCCGGATCCAGGTCGGCCAGGCCTTCCAGGGTGGACACCCAAGCCTCCACGTCCAGAGACGGCGGCGGTGTGGGCGGATAGGTCGGACCTCCAGGTGCCAAGACGATCCCAAGAGCGTCACCGGCCAGAAATACGCCGGAGCGCTCCACTAGATACGATACGTGGTGGGCAATGTGTCCGGGCGTCGGGAACGCCCGGATTCCCGCAAGCGGGTTACCCTCACCGTAGGTCCAGGTCCGAATCGCGCCAGGCGGCACCGGCAGCATCTCGCCCCAGAGCTCGTCGTGCGCCTCGCCGAACGTTTGCCGGGTGCTCGCGACGAGCCGATCCGGCTCCGCCATGTGGGGGGCCCCATCACGGTGCACGTGGACCGTCAGTCTGGGGTTTTCCGCCAGCAAGTGGCCGCTCACACCCGCGTGGTCGAGGTGAACGTGGGTCAGGAGCACGTGGCGAAGGTCCGTAAGCGACAGACCGAGGTCGGACAAGCCGGTCCGCAGGGCCTCGAGAGTGGTGCTCGGTCCGGGATCCACCAGGGTCGGCTCGGGATCGTCGATCAAGTAGGTGGTGATCGCCCCCCGGAGGCCGAGGTGCAGCAGGTCGACCGGCGTGACGCTCAGCCTCGCTCCTCCATCGGCACGAAGTCGCGGACGTCGCTCCCCACATAGATCTGCCGTGGCCGTGCGATGCGCTGCTCGGAGTCTTCGAGCAACTCCTCCCACTGGGCCAACCATCCCACGGTCCTCGGAATCGCGAACAACACCGAGAACAGCTCCACGGGAAAGCCCATGGCCTGGTAGATGATACCGGAGTAGAAGTCGACGTTGGGATAGAGGTTTCGCGAGACGAAGAAATCATCCTCCAGCGCGATCCTCTCAAGCTCCAACGCTATATTCAACAATGGGTTACGACCTGTTATTTCAAATACTTCTTCAGATGTCTTCTTGATGATGCTGGCCCTGGGATCGTAGGCCTTGTACACCCGGTGCCCGAAACCCATCAGCCGTTCTTCGCGGTTCTTTACGCCCTCGATGAAGGCCGGCACGTTGTCTAGACTACCGATGCGGCTGAGCATGTGAAGTACGGCCTCATTCGCTCCACCGTGGAGCGGCCCGTACAGCGCGGCCATCGCGCCGGCGAGGGCTGAATAGGGGTCCGCCTCGGAGCTTCCGATCACCCTCATGGCCGTGGCGGAGCAGTTCTGCTCGTGGTCCGCATGCAGGATGAACAAGACATCCAACGCCCGCACCAGTACCGGATCCGGGGTGTAGTCCCGGCCGCCGATGCGGAAGAGCATGTTGAGGAAGTTGGCCGTGTACGACAGCTCGTTCTCGGGGTAGATCACCGGGAGTCCACGATGGTGGCGATACGCGAACGCAGCCAGCGTAGGCATCTTGGCCACCAGGCGCCTGATCTGAATCCCGCGGTTGTCCGCGTCACGGACGTCCTTTGCTTCCGGATAGAACGTGGACAGCGCACTCACAGAGCTGATCAGCATTCCCATCGCGTGGGCGTCGTACCGGAATCCGTCGAACAGGTCGATGATGTTCTCGTGAACGTACGTGTGCATCGTAATGTCGTGGACGAATTCGTCGGACTCCGCCTGCGTGGGTAACTCACCCTTGAGGATCAGGTAGGCCACCTCGAGGAAGCTGCTACGCTCAGCGAGCTGTTCGATGGGGATGCCACGATAACGGAGAATGCCCTTGCCTCCGTCGATGTAGGTAACCGTGCTACGCGTGGACGCCGTATTCGTGAAACCGGGATCGTAGGCCATCATCCCGAAGTCGTCGTCGTTCACCTTGATCTGGCGGAGATCCATCGCGCGGATCACATCCCCGTCGAGGATGTCGATCTCGTACTCTTTTCCTGTGCGGTTGTCCTTTATGGACAGCGTGCCATTCCCCTCGGTCCCACTATCAGCCATTGAACTCTCCCAGGAGGCAGATCCGGCCGGCGCAGCCTTGGCAGGTTGGTCTCGAAAGGCAGCGCCGAGGGTGGTGCGGATGCGGGACGGAAACCAGATGTTGACGTCCAGCAAGCCTCAAAACTTATCCAATTACGGATTGCGGATCTAGGCCGGGATCGCATAGACTGAGGTCCTTCCCATCGTCCGGAAAGAGCGCGGCCGGGACGACCCGGGAGGGGCTAGGATTCCGACAAGACAAGGCTGTCAGCGGCCTGGGCCGACCCTAACGCTGGTCCCCACCTCTACTCCTTACACGCACCGGGAACGGCGGCCGCTCTTGCTTCGTCGGCGGGTTGGCCTCCAGGGCCTTCAGGATCTCCTCGATAGCGCGCTCCAGCTGCGGATCGCCGCCGTCGACGGTGCCGGCTGGGTACTGCTACCACGACGAGCTTCCCGACGGCACGAGTACGTGTAGGCACCGACGCGGGCCATTACGCCGCTCCAGCCCTTCAGGGCACGACGAAATCCAGCCCCAACACGATCCAGGGTGCCAACTCACCGAAGCCATCCCTCGCAACGTCCACGGTGAGGGGCGCGAAGTCGGTGAAGTCGAACGGCATGAAGTAGTGGGCGCCGAGTTCTAAGACCCCGTCGAGCCAGGGTGTTATCGGGATGCCGAAGTATGCGTAAAACGGCAAGGACATTTTGGTGAACTCGTCCGCATCCCCACCGAAGTCGTGTCTCGCAATCCCGACCCCGACCCCGACCTTCAGCCAGTCGACGGGTGCGCGCAGTGGGAACTCGAGCGTCGCCTGGTACGTGGTAATGTTGATCTGTGAGCCGGCCGGGGATACCGCGTCGTCGGAACTGCCAGAATCCCTCCAAGCGATCGACCCGCGGAGGCGCGCCGGCGGCTCCCCGGCCGGCTCCCCGGCCGCCTCCCCGACCGGAAGCCACACCGATACCCCCCATCCCCGCAGTCCAGGACCGCTCATCTTCATGATCCAGTCCATCACGCCCCGCACCCCCTGCGCCTCCAGCGAGTGGGCGCCGGTGAGGCCGATGAGGGCAATCACGACCGTGCAATACACGAGCTTCTTCATATCTACCTCCGTGGGTTGGCTTCCTCCCTGCTTCGCCTCTGCGAGTCGTCAGCAGGGCGGTATGTCACTCAGGAACGATTCGGAATCCTCGAAGAGGTATCCCTCCGTGCCCAAGAGCTCCAGCCTCCGTTGTCCCTTGCGAATCCGCTCCATACCTCCTGTCTTAGAGCTGTAGGTGACCCACTCCGCCTCCGTCTCCACGAGAATGTAGGTCGGCTCACCGTCGAGCAAGGCCCTCGGGTGCGTGTTGTCCCACAGAAGCCGCCACGGCAGCGTGAGCACGATCAAAGTGATGATCACCCAAGCCAGGCCTCCCCATTTAGCCAAGGCGACCCTCCCGCCGGTTGCGCGTCTCCTTCGCAGGTACCCGACGAACGCGTACCAGCCTATCGCGAGACAGGCGGTCAGCAGCGACATCGCGACGTGGTAGGTGAAGTGCAGCGTTCGGAACGAGCACGACAGCACTTCCGGCTCGGTAGTCCACGCAATCCCGGCGAGCAGGTGCCGGAAAGGGCTGATCACGGCGACGGCTGCGATGATGCCGCCGAGGAAGTACGCATCCGCGACCGTCGCCACTTCGGCGGTTCGCCAGAGCCTACGCCATGCCTCGGTCGAGCGCTGCTGTAGAGACTCGAACGTCCGTCCGACGCCGGGAACGCGATGCAGGCCCCGGGCAGCCCCACGCCACAGGAATCTCAGACCCACGTAGGCGACCACAGCCGCGAAGCAGAAGACGAACGTCGGAAAAAGGGCTTTCGCGCCGACGATCGGGAAGTCCGTCCGGGACGGCGTGTACTCGAGCGGGATTTGGAGCTTGTAGTCGTAGGCTCGAGTGCTCAGGAAGCCGACGGTGGTGAGAAGAGCACCGACACCGGCGACGACCGCCGCCACCACACCGGCCAATCTGGAGCCGGACATACCCGGAGTCGGCACCTCGGCGGGAGCCGATCTCGCGCCGACGACCACTCGGTCACCGAAGTCCCCGCTCAGGGCCTGGCTGAACTCCTCCGCAGTCCTGAATCGGTCTGCAGGGGTCTTCGCCAACGCGATCGTGACCGCACGCTCCACGTGCTCGGGCACCGAATCCCGGACCACTCGGAGGTTCGGCGCCGACTCCATGAGCTTCTTGGCCAGAATGGCGCGCGGAATCGAGCCCGTGAACGGTGGATCCCCCGCGAGCATCTCGAAGAGGACACACCCCAGGGAGTACACGTCGCTTCTCGCATCCAACTGATGATCGCCGGCGGCCTGCTCGGGGCTCATGTACTCGGGTGAACCGGGCGAGAGTCCAGAAGCGGTCAGCCGGTCGGTGGCGACATCGTGCACGACCAACGCGATGCCGAAGTCTGTGACCACCGCGTGACCTGAATCCAGCATGATGTTCGACGGCTTGATGTCACGATGGATGACGCCGCGGGAGTGCGCGTGCGAGAGCGCGTCGGCCACTTCGCTCGCTATTTCCACCGCCTCGTCGATCGGGAGCTGCTTCTCGCGGCGCAACCTGTCTCGTACGGAACCGCCCTCGACGTGAGGCATCGTATAGTAGAGAAGCGCGCCCACCTGGCCCGAATCGAGGAGCGAAAGGATGTGTGGATGGCTGAGCCTCGCCACGATCTCGATCTCGCGAAGAAACCGCTCCGCGCCGACCACGGACACGAGCTCCGGAAACAGCACCTTCACGGCTACGTCGCGCCGGTGCTTCAGGTCCTCGGCGAGGTACACCGTGGCCATGCCACCCTTGCCCAACTCTCGCTTTATGGAGTAACGGCCCTCCAAAGCTGCATTCAAGTGGGGGATGGGATCGGACATAGCCGCAAGATGCGCCTATGTTGTGCTCGGCCACAAGCGATTTTTCGTGGCCCCCGGGAATAACCGACCACAGCGTCCTCATCTGCAGGCGGGTACCGACACAGGCGTCAGCCTCCGCGAGCCTCCGCCAGAAGTCGCTTGGCCGTGGCGCTCTCTGGGGCCAGCTCGAGCGCCCGCTCGAAGGCCGTGATCGCGTCGGCCGTTTCCTCGATGAGGAGGTGCAACTGGCCCTTGATAAGCCAGCTCGAAAACGACGTGGGGTAGTGCTCCAGATTCAACTCGGTGGCGGCTAAGCCGGCTTCCGGGTTGTCTGTCCCCAGTGTCTGAGCGACGGTTATCAACGTGCCGGCGCCAAAGTCGAGGGCGCCGCGCCCGTAGTACTGCTCCCTGAGCTCAGCGTAACGTGCCCTCATCGCGTCCTCGCCGCCCTCTTCGATGGCCCACGTCATCTCCTGCACGAGCGTGGTCGGGCGCGTCCTTCCCGCATGGCAGGTCACGCACCCGACTTCGAGGTTGGGCTCGGTTCGGTCCGGGAGATTGGGGATGTGATCCTGGTTGATGGCTTGGACCATCTGGAGCATCACCCGCGCCTTGAGCTTGGCCGGTTTGTCGTCGGATGAGAAGTCGTCGTCTGGAGAGTCGAGTGCGTTCGAGACCGTGTGGCAAAAGCTGCACCGAACGCCGAGGCCGATCGCGAAGCCGCGCATGATGCCGACGAGCTCAGACCGCTGAATCCCTTCGGGGAGGATTTTGAGGTTGGTGTACTCCTCCGGGATACCCTGGCGGGAAGAAGAACCAGCGCAGCCACCACGAGTACTGCAAGACCCTTGGCCATGGGCTTCACGTCGATCATCATCACATCCCTCACGTCCGATGAAATCCTCAAGAAAGATGAACCCTGTCGCCGGGCGTTGAAGGCTTTGGGGATGTTTTGGACGTTGGGAGGGAAGGTCCGGCCTGATGGAGGGACGAATCCGAGTCTAGGAGGCCGAAAAAGGGCCGGAAAGGTCACGCAAGTACAGATTTTTCCAGCGGACTCTGATGCCTCCACCGTCGTGAATCTGAAGCGCGATCGATCCTTCCGCCTGGCCGATGAGCTCATCGCTCAGGCTGACCATCTCCACCCCGTTGAGCCATGTGGTGACCTCAGCGCCCACCACACGGAGGCGCATGGTGTTCCACTCGCCCATCCGGAGCACGCCGTCCTTGGCCGGGTCCGGCTGGATCAACCAGCCTCTTCCGTACGACTCGTAGATGCCACCCGTGTGCAGTCCGGGTGGGGCGACCTCAGCCTGCCAGCCTGAGATGCGGACGCCCTCGATGCTGGAACGGAAGAAGACGCCCGAGTTGCCGTCGGCCTCCTGGAGGAACTCCAGCGTGAGGTCGAAGTCCCGGTACGTACGATCGGTCACGAGATATCCGTAGGCCGCGTCCGGACCACTCTCGCACACGAGCTCGCCGTTTTCCACGTACCAGAGTTCGGTGCCGTGTACGCGCCAGCCCGTGAGGTCGGTACCGTTGAACAGCGCCACCGGCCCGGACTGCGCCACCAGGGGAGCGTGGAGGACCGCTGCGGCCACGGCGAGCATCACAGGTCGGACCATCAGGGCTACGGCGTCTCGCCGATCCTGCGGATCTTGATATTCCGATACGCGACCGAGTGCCCGTGGTCCTGAATTCCGAGGGGACCGGCCTCGGCGCGACCGTAGTTCGGGTACTCGGCGAACTTGCTGCCGGCGACCCGTGCCTCCCAGTCGGGGGAACGTAACTCGTACTCGACCATTTTCTCGCCGTTCAGCCAGTGCTCCACGTGCGTTCCGTCTACGAGGATGCGGCCCTGATTCCACTCACCGGGCGGACGCACCACGCGAGCGGTGGCCGCATGCAGGTCGTAGTTCTCGCCGGTCAAATGCGTACGCATGTCCATGTCGTCCATCGCCAGGTACGCCGCATCGTCCAGCACCTGATATTCCGGCGCGTTCCACCAGATCTCCTCCCCCTCACGCTCCTGCACGAGGTAGAGGATTCCGCTGTTGCCGCCGGCCGGGACGTTGAAGTCGAACTTGAGCTCGAAGCTGCCGTAGACGCCCAACGTGACGAGGTCGCCACCGACGGCTACGTCGGATTCGTCGCCCTGAATCACCGTCAGGGTTCGGTCTCGGACAGCCCAGCCCTGTCGAGGAAACCCCTCACCGTTGTAGGACCTCCAACCGGCGGTCGTAACCCCGTCGAACAGCAAGGTCCAACCCTGTGCCACTTCCTCGTTCGTAAGAGTATTGGGGAGCGCCTCCGTTACCGAGGGCGACTCCTCCGCACAGGCCAGCGCCCCAACACAAAGCAGAACAGCAAGGCGCTTCATGACATCGTCATCCCTTCCGGATCCCAGTGCATGACCGTTTCCTCGAAGTAGCTTTCGTTGCAGGCGAGCGCCGGCGCGGCGGCTCGCATGCCGAATATGGCGTCCTCAGCAACGGGTGTTCCGTCCCGCACACCTTCGAAGAAGCCGAAAAAGTGGTCGAAGTGGGCGCCCATGTAGCCGTCCTCGACGGTATACACCACTTCCGCCGGGGGAAGCATTTGTTTGCGCTCGTACTCGAAGGCGGCTTCCGCCTCTTTGCCCGCCGTGAACACGTCGAGGGGATCGACCGCCCGGTTGCGGCGGAGGTAGACCTCGGTCCAGGTCACATCCATCGCGCCCTCGCTTCCCACGAGGCGCAGGAAGGTGGTCCCGGACGTCCCGTCCACGAAGTTGACCCTGAGCGACAGATTGAACGGAGGGTGCGTGGGCGTCTCGGGGTAGTCGAACATGCCCAGGAGGATGTCAGGCACCTCGCGTCCGTCCTTCCAGTACCGGAGACCGCCGGTCGCCATGACCTTGGTGGGTCCGATGGAGCCCACGATGAAATGCAGGCTGGAGAAGAGGTGAACGAACAGGTCTCCTGAGACACCCGTCCCATAATCACGGTAGTTGCGCCACCGGAAGATTCGCAGCGGATCGAAGGGGCGTGTTGGTGAGTCACCAAGGAACCGGTCCCAGTCCACGGTCTCTTCGGAAGCATCTTCAGGGATGTCGTACTGCCACGCGCCGATCGGTGAATTGCGCGCCCAGAAGCCTTCGGCGTAATTCAGTTCTCCGATCTCGCCAGCCAGGTAGAGCTCGCGGGCCTTCTCGTTCCCGAGAGAGCTCATGCCCTGGCTTCCCACCTGGAAGATTTTCCCGGTGTCTTCCTGGGCCCGAATCAGGTCGTGGCCCTGTGCGATCCGGTGGACCATCGGTTTCTCACAGTAAACGGACTTCCCGCTCCGAAGCGCCTCGATGGAGATGCGCTGATGCCAGTGATCGGGAGTCGCAACAATCACCGCGTCGACATCGTCGCGATCCAGCACCTCGCGGTAGTCCCGCGTCGTGAAAATTCCGGCTCCGTACTTCTCGGTAATGTCTCCGAGACGTCCGTCGTAGACGTCGCAGGCGGCCACGAGCTCGACGCCGGGGATTTCAAGGGCGGTGGCTACATCGGCGTTCCCCATGCCACCGGCGCCAATGAGCGCTATCTGGATGTTGTCGTTGGCGGCGACCCGGCGACGAGCCCGCAGAATGCGCGTGCTGTTTCTCCGAGCAGACAGCATGTCCGGAGACCCGGCGGCGAGAAGCGAGCCCGCGGCGAATTTCCGGAGAAAGGTTCTGCGGTCCTCACGAGGCGGTACCTCAGCCATGATCGATACCTCCACTGGGGGCGACGATGTCGGCAACCGAGCCAGGGTGATCCATCGTCGCGGTATTGTCAACTTGGGACGGCCACATCAAGTTGATGATATCCTCGCGCATACCGTGCGCCTATGCCGCTGCGCAGGACGCCATCCTGTTCGGTGCCGACGGCGCGGCGTTATCATTTTTCCATGGAAGTGTCCCCGTCCCGTCGAACAACGCAATTCCGGCCCCGGGCGTAGCATGGGAGCACCCGACCCGGCAGCCACCGGGAACCGGATCGTGGTCGTGGGCGCCGGGTTCGGTGGCCTCTGGGCCGCGAAGCGCCTGCTGCGTCACCGGCTTCAGGTCACGGTTCTCGACCGAAACAACTACCACACGTTCTTTCCCCTGCTCTATCAGATCGCGGCGGCAGAACTAGCTCCCGACAACATAGTGCGGCCGATCAGGAGCATCCTCCGGAAGTTCAGAAACGTGAGCTTCTGCCTCGGCGAGGTGACTGGAATTGAGTTCGATTCGAAGACCGTTCTTGCAGATGGACAGGTTGTCCTGTACGACTACTTGATTCTGGCCACCGGGAGCGTGACCAACTATCTAGGAGTCCCTGGCGCCGCAGAGCACGCCTTTCCCCTACGTACCCTTGAACAGGCGGTGTCGCTGCGCAATCACATCCTTACGCAGATCGAGCGGGCGGCCCTCGAAACGGACGCTGAGATCCGCCTGGCAGTTCTGGATGTGCTGGGGCGTGAGGTCGCTTTGGTTGCGGAAGGAACCTATGCGGCCGGCCGGCACGAGGCCGTCTTCGATGCCGAGCACCTGCCGAGCGGGCTCTACCTCGTCCGGCTGGAATCGGAGGGCCGTATGGATTCGCAGCGCATCACGTTGCTGAAGTAGCGCACCCGCGGCACATCAACAGAAAGGCCGGGCGACGTGGGGGCCTGTTCACAGCAAACCGTGAAGGATCGTTTCGGGCCATTCTGGACCGTCTAGACGTTGCACTCGTCGTCCGGGACTATTGCCCCGACCTCCTCGCGCGCCT
>JADFRS010000205.1 GCA_022561145.1 Gemmatimonadota bacterium | reverse complement strand
TCCGACGACGATGGGGGGGCGGACGGCGGACCGCCGTCCGCCCCCAGGTCAGCCGGCCAGCCGGTTGAAACGCTCCAGGATCTCCCTCAGCCGCTCATGGGGCAGCGCCTCGGCGCGGTTTCCGTCCCTGCCCACCATGGTCTCCGCTGCTACCAACGCATTGATGATGGCCTCCTCCACCGCCTGTACGGTCGCCTCGAAAAGCGGACTGATCCGAGAGTTGCTCAACATCCGGATATCGGAGGTCGGGCGAGCGCCGGCCGATCCCGCGTTGGCCGTCGAGAACGCTACGAAAATGTCGCCCGAGCCGTTCCCGGCCGTGCCACCGGTGCGTGCCACGCCGAGCGACGCACGCCGCGCGATCCTCTTCAGCTGATGGGGAAGCAGCGGCGCATCGGTCGCCACGACGATGATGATGGATCCGCGCCCCCCCAACTCTTGGTCGGGGCCGGGCCGCCGCTCTCTTGCCATCTCTCTACCCACCGGAACGCCCGCGATGGTGAGCTGCGACCTACCACCGAAGTTGGCCTGCACCAACACGCCGACCGTATAACCGCCCGCGCCCAGTCCGGTTCTGGAAGAGGTGCCGATTCCGCACTTGAACCCCAGGCAGGTCATGGCCGTCCCCCCGCCGACGTTACCCTCCGCGACGGGCCCTGAGCGCGCGTTGTCGAGCGCGGCAAAGAGGTGCTCGGCTTCGACGTGGAACCCGTTGATGTCGTTCAAGAATCCGTCGTAAGTCTCAGCCACGACGGGCAGGGACCAGGGCTGGAAGGCGGCCCCACGCTCGACCTGCCAGGCGATGATGGCGTCACGCACGATACCCACGCTGTGGGTGTTGGTGATGGCGATCGGTCCTTCCAAGAATCCGGATTCCTCGACCCAAGTGGTTCCCGTCATCTCACCGTTGCCGTTGAGCGCGAACCACCCGCCGAAGACCGGGTCGGCCGGATCGTCGCCACGAGGAAGGATCGCCGTCACGCCCGTGCGCACCGGTCCTTCACCTATTCTGAGCGGCCCTTCACCGGAGATCAGCGTCGTATGACCGACGCTCACCCCGGCTACGTCGGTAATGGCGTTGAATGGACCGGGTGTGCCCTCGAACGGAATTCCGAGGTCTCTGGCCCTCGGCTTGTCTTGGGCGAAGGTGCTCTGGGCAGTCAGCAGGAAAATCAGCGAGAGCCAGCCAGCGCGATGGGGACGAAGTCGTATGGGACTCGGCATGTGCGTGGTCATGGGCAAAACCTATGGCATCCAATCGTCAGATGGGCAAGCCGTCCGGTAGACTTACTACCTACTCGAACCCCAACGAACGCCGCAGCCTTCCGACCCGTTCCGGCGAACCCACGAACAGATCCTCCGGAAACTCCCGGTACCGCCGCAGTTCACGGTAGATGCTGGCCTCTTCGTAGCGGTTCAGGCGCAGCCCGGCCAGGTACATCAGCCGCAGGTCCCGATCCCGATTGATCTGGCTGTCCTCCAGCCAAGGGGCGAGGTCTCTCGCCCTCCCTGCGTAGGTTGCGAGCAGCGCGTTGGCCGACATGATCCCGACCTCGGCGAGCGACAGCGCCACGAAGCTGTGGTCCGGATCGTTGAAGCGATCCGTGAATGCGTCCACGTCGATGCTCACGTCCCCACGGGTAGCCGCCAGGAGGATGTCATAGCCCTCCCCGTCTATGGTGTTGGCCCAGACCGTCCCCTCCGGGAAGACTCGGAAGAAGGTGGCCAACTCGCTCTTCACCACGTCGGAGGTACTCTCGTAGAGCGGCACCCACTGCGTGATCACGCCACCGGGGTTGAGGTGTTCCAGCGCCAACTCGAAATACTCCTCGGTGTAGAGCGCCGCCGCGCCCTTCATCCAGGGATGGATGGGATCGGCGGTAATGAGATCGAACGTCTCGTCGGTTGTGAGCAAGAAATGGCGGGCGTCGTCGTGCACGACCTCCACCCGAGGATCGTTGAGCACATCGTAGCTTGCGAGGGCGAAGTACTTCGACGCTACCTCCGTGATGAGCGGCTCGATCTCGGCGATGACGATGCGTTCGATGCCGGGGTGCGTGACGAACGTGCCCGCGGTCACGCCGGCCCCGAAGCCGACCACCAGCACACTGCGAGGCTCGTTCGGCGCCAGAAGCGCGGTCATGTGGCCCAGCAGCCGTTGGAGGCGCATGTCCTGCGCCTCGGTCGATGCCACGATCTTTCCGCCCACGTGAATGTTGCGGTCGCCATTGTCCAACTCGGTCACGGCGATCGACGAGCTCATGCCTTCGCCCATGTACAGCGTGATCGGTGGCTGGTAGGTAGCAGCGTAACGCCCGTAGGCCACCAACACCGGTGGCAATGCGGGAACGCTCCACGTCAGGATCATGGTACCGGCCAGGCCCAAACCCGCGAGTGTGAGACGGGCGCTCTTGCCTGGGCCCGTCGATGAGCCACCACGAAGAATCCAGGGCCACAACAACATGGCCGTCGCCGCCAACGCACAAAGTATCAGGACGCGCTGGGCGTTCTGCGTGCCGATCCATGGGATGAGTATGAGCCCGAATCCGAGGGCTCCCAGAATGGCGCCTGCGGTATTCGCCGCGTAGACGCTTCCCATGAGGCGGCCGGGATCCTGGCCGCGCTCAGCCGCCGCGGCCACGGCGAGCGGAAAGCTCGCGCCCCAGAAGAGCGGCGCGGGCAACATCGCGCAGACCGCGCGCACGAGGTCGATCTGAAACGTGAACCAGGCGCTGGTGGTGATGGATGGGTTGATCGGCCAGTACGGTAGGGCAGCCAAGATCACATAGGCCGACCACGCGAGTGACACGATCACCAGGGCCTGGCACACGCCGAACGCCCGGCGGGGATCGTCCACCGTTCGCGCCAGGTACGAGCCGGCTGCGCTCCCCACCCCCAACGCCGCCAGGAAGACGGCCAGGATGATCGAGAACGTGTAGGTCGTTGCCCCGAGGACCAGCGAGAGAAGGCGCGTCCAGATCACCTCGGCCCCCAACGCCGTAAGCCCCGAGATCGCGATGGCCCCGTAAACGACCCTGCTGCGTCTGGCGAACACCGGCGCGGCTTTCGTTTCCTCATCCACTCGGGGCTCGTGGTCCGCGACCTTGGAGAGGCGGTATGCGATGGCGGCCACGGCGAAGTTGATCAACGCGGCCGCTGCGGTCGCGGTGGGGATGTCGTAGACGCGCAGGAGATAGAAGCCGGCGAGCAGGCTGCCGATGACCGCGCCGGCGATGTTTCCGCCGTAGAAGAACCCCATCCATGAGACGCCCTTGGGCGTTGTCTCCACGTAGCGGGCGATGGCCGGGAGGGTTGCCCCCATGAGAACCGTCGGAGGAAGCAACACGAGCCCCGTGAGAAAGCTTCGAGCGATGATGCTTGGGAGGCCCGGGGATACGAAGCTGGCGTAGGCGGTGCCGACCCACGGAATCACCCAAAGCAGGCTGAGGCCGATTACGCCGATAACGACTTCGATCACGGCATACACGCGCAGGGGATGGCGTTCGATCGGGACATAGCGGGGCAGGGCCAGGCTGCCCAGGAACATGCCTCCCATGAAGGTTCCGAGGAGCACACCGAGTGAGATTCCCGAGGCGCCCACCACGAACTGGAGCATCTGGAACCAGACGACTTCGTAGATCAGTGCCGCGCAGCCGCTCCCCACAAACAGGAGGAGCAGGCCGGGCAGGAAGCGTCCCGGCATGGCGCCGTGAAGTCGTGCCGTGTTGTCTGGTCTCGCCATTGCGCTCAACCCGGTTGATGATCGATCAGGCGTCGTCGCGTCGCGAACGCCCTATCCGCAAGAAACGTGAGTCGGCTGAAGGCCTTGCCCGCCCTCGATGAACACGACAACTTGTGCCGGTCCCCCTGCTTCCGCCGAAGCACGTTGGTGTTCCACGACATTGGTGTCCACGGGCTCGGTCCGGATTCAATCCATGAGTGAACAGGTGAACCCCATCTTGGAGTACGGGTTTCGGATCCCCTTCGACCGGATCCAGCCCGAGCACGTTCGGCCCGGCGTGCGCGCGCTGCTCTCCAATGCGGATGAGGCGATCGCCGCGCTCATCGACGATTCCGCCCCTCCCACGTACGAGAACACCGTCGAGCGGCTCGACTCCATTACCGAGAGAGTAAAGGAGCGAGTGACGGTGGTCACGCATCTTCTCTCGGTGGCCGAGTCGCCCGACATGCGCGCTGCCTACAACGAGGTCCTCCCCGAGATCACGGATTTTTGGACCCGCCTGCCGCTGAACGAGGATCTGTGGTCCCATTTGAAGTCTTTGGCGGGAAGTGAAGATGGCAGGGCTCTGCAGGGCATCCGGGGTCGGCATCTGGCTACCTTGGTCCGCGAGTTTCGGAGGGCGGGGGCTGATCTCGAGGGGAAGGATCGCGATCGGCTCAAAGAAATCAACATCGAGATGTCACAACTGGAGCAGCGATTCTCCGAAAACGTGCTGGACGCCACGAACGCTTTCCAGCTCGTCGTGGAGGATGAGAGCCGCCTCGACGGTGTGCCCCCGGCGGACAGGGATGAGGCGCGCCGGAAGGCTGGGGCCGCAGGCGAGAAAGGCTGGCTCCTCACGCTCGACTACCCGTCGTTCGAACCGGTCCTCAAGTACGCAACGGACAGGACGTTACGCGAGGAGTTGTACCTGGCATTCGTCATGCGGTGCCGGGACGGTGAGTTCGAAAACGTCACCACGATTCAGCGCCTGCTCGAGCTGCGCCGGGAGGTGGCCGACTTGCTGGGGTATGAGCACTTTCCCGACTATCGGCTCGAAGAAGCCATGGCCAAGACGGGTGCGGCGGCGATCGAGTTCACGGACCAGCTGACGGAACGCACTCACCCGTATTGGAAGAGGGACGTCCAGGCGCTCGAGGCTCACGCGGCCACGCTTCAAATCGAGCGCCTGGAGCCTTGGGATGTGGCGTTCGTGAGCGAGCATCTTCGGCGTGTTCGATATGCCATCGACGACGAGGTGATCCGCCCGTACTTCCCGTTGGACAAGGTGCTCTCCGGTCTCTTCGCGATCGTCCACCGCGTGTTCGGCCTCCAGGTGCTGGCGCGCGAAGCGTCCGAGGTTTGGCACGAGGACGTGCTGTACTACGATCTGTTGGACCAGGACGGCACGCATCTGGGATCGTTCTACGCCGATTGGCATCCCAGACCGGAGAAGCGGCAAGGAGCCTGGATGAGCGACATGATCACGGGCCGCGTTGCCGCGGACGGGTCCATGTCACCCCATCTAGGCGTGATCGCGGGCAACCTCACTCCGGCCAAGGGTGATGTTCCGTCCCTGCTCACTCACCGCGAGGTTCAGACGATCTTCCACGAGTTCGGCCACCTGCTCCACCACCTCACGACCACGGTTCCCGTGGCGCCACGCGCCGGCATCAACGTGGCGTGGGACTTTGTCGAGCTTCCGTCCCAGCTCATGGAGAATTGGACCTGGGAGAGAGAAGCTCTGGCCCTGATCTCCGGGCATTACGAGACGGGGGAGCCGCTGCCCGACGCTCTTTATGAGCGAATGGTCGACTCGCGTAGGTTCATGGGCGGATGGGCGCAGATGCGGCAGCTCTCGTTCGGGTATTCCGACCTGAAGCTCCATCTGGAGTACTCGAGTGAGAAGGACGGAGACGTTCTCCCGTACGTGGAGCGCTTGCTGGACCGGTACTCACTCCGGCCCGGCTTTTCGCGCTACCACAGCACGGCGTCGTTCACGCATCTTTTTGCCGGGGGGTACGCGTCCGCCTACTACTCCTACCTCTGGTCGGAGGTGTTGGAGGCCGATGCCTTTTCACGCTTCAAGAATGAGGGGATATTCAGTCAATCCGTGGGTCGGGAATACGTCGATAGGATTCTCAGCCGCGGAGACTCCGCGGAGCCGGAAGACCTTTTTCGGGACTTTCTGGGCCGGGACCCTGACCCGCAGGCCTTGCTCGATCGGAATCTCGGGACGCTCGCCGAAGAGGTGGGAGTCTAGTCCGGTTCAGGACTCCAGAAAAACCGCGTATCTTAGGGGTTGAAACACGTTTCCTTACTCGTTAGCTTACCATGCTCACCCGGAATTGGCCGCCTCGTAAGGGCGGCTTGCTCAGTTTGGACGGGTGAGTGGGGGCGGTTCGAGCGACCCGAGGAGTACTTTGGGTGGGGTACCGAAGCGGTCAAACGGGGCAGACTGTAAATCTGCTGGCTTAGCCTTCGTAGGTTCGAATCCTACCCCCACCACTCGGGTTCAATGGACGGTTGCTTTGCGGGAGTAGCTCAGTTGGCTAGAGCATCAGCCTTCCAAGCTGAGGGTCGCGGGTTCGAGTCCCGTCTCCCGCTCTAGAGAGGCGGCGCTCCGATAGCTCAGTGGTAGAGCGCCTCCTTGGTAAGGAGGAGGTCCCGGGTTCAAATCCCGGTCGGAGCTCTTAGGTGCTGCAGGGGAACAACGAAGGAAGCGACCCAACGCAACGAGGGGAATGATGGCCAAGAAGAAATTTGATCGCACCAAGCCGCACGTGAACGTGGGAACGATCG
>JADFRS010000204.1 GCA_022561145.1 Gemmatimonadota bacterium | reverse complement strand
GGAAAGCGGAAGAAGCGGTAGCCCGCCGGGCCTGACGCTCCGTCAGCCCGCCCTCGCGGAGATTCCCTCCGCACGCCCACACGCGTACAGCACTGTTGATTGGGACGGCTTCCCCTCGGGAGTCGTCGTCCTACGGTGCGTGCCTTCGAGCTGCCGCCCGCTCCTCCTCCGGTCTTTCAACCCCACCGCTTTGAAGGAGGAAGACCCCATGAGCACCACTACGACAACACCAAGCGGTGGTATCCGGGTGTGGGGAAGATGGAGAAGTCCCTGCACACGAGATCCAAGGCTCGTGCCGAGCACTTAGAGAGGATTCTTGTGGGGGCCCTCCCGTCCCAGGGGCATACCGACGTTCTACGGGCCTTTGAGAGCGGCACAGTATCCATCCATCGGATCGCCGAGTGCTGGGAGTCCGGTCGAATTCACGACCTTGCCCAGGACCTTCGCACTGATTCGATGACTCTTGGCGGGGCGGTAGACGCGGCCCTCGCCTGGAAGGAACGGGATGTCGCGGAATCGACCCACGAGCGCTACACAACTGGCGTGGAGCACTTCAAGGCTCATGTGGGGGCAGAGGTGGACGTGGCCGACGCGCTACTCGTGGACAGGCTGCAATCGTTCAAGGCGGCACGGCTCAAGGAGGTGTCCAAGAACACTGTGAACAACGACCTCGGTGCCGTCAGCGTTCTGGCCAGCTACGCTGAAATGAAAGGCTTGATTGCAGAACGGCCCAGGATAAAGCGCTATGGGTACACCACTCGAATCAAGTACCTGGAGAAGGCAGACATTGCGGCGTACATGGCGGCTATCCGTCGTCCATTCCGCTGCCAGCAACTGCTGCTCCTGAGCACTGGTATGCGCCTCGGAGAGTCGGAGGTCCTGCGCGTGTGCGACGTGCGAGGCGGCTACAGCGAGATGCGGCTCTCGATTCGGGACTCGAAGACCGAGACAGGTGTCCGGTCCGTGTTCGTCCCGCCATGGGTCGCGGAGGCGCTGCGCTCCCATATCGAGGGAGATGGGCTGTCAGGCACAGATCGGCTATTCAACGTCAAGCGACGTACAGTGCAGGCAGAGCATGACAGGGCGTGCGGCCTCGTGGGCATTTACGAGTGCACGATCCACGATCATCGTCACACAGCGGCTGTGGCGCTCGCACGGGCTGGAATACCGCTACAAATCTTGCAGAGGCAGCTCGGTCACAAGCACATTGAGATGACAATGAAGTACGCGACTTTTCATCCTGACTACGCCGACGTGGCCCCGCACTTCGAGCGGATGGGGAGGATATTGGGGCTGTGCAGCAGCACTGTGGGCGATGACGTGAAGGAATCGTCAGGGGACACTTTGGGGGACACCCCCCTGCTTGAGGGTGATGTGGCAGGTGTAGGAAAAGGGCATTAGCCCTTACGTTTGAACGACTTGGAGGGGTGGCAGAGCGGTTCAATGCACCGGTCTTGAAAACCGGCGTCCGAAAGGACTCGTGGGTTCGAATCCCACCCCCTCCGCTTCCAATAGTCTTCGCGCCATCTAGTCCACGAGCGGTCCTCAAACCCTCCCGTTCGAACCCACGGCGAGTTTCCGCGGAAACTCGCTAGGAGGGTTCGAGCCGAGCGGCCCAAGCTCGTGACGCGTTTAGCACCAAACGCGGCGACCCGCGACGCAGCGGCGCAAAGCGCCGCTCATCCCACCCCCTCCGTAGTCGTTGCAGTGTAGGGAGTTACAGTCGATCGGCCCGGTGGTCACAGAAGTGGCCTCCGGGCCTTTTGCGTGTGCGCTGGCCCGCATACATGGTGACGACGCAGCAATGGGAAGAGTGCGGAACAAGGTGTACACGCAGGAAATCTACTTGAGGGAACTGATCCAGCTTCAGACGCTCGCCGACTCTGTCCTGACGCTCATCGAGGGTAGCCTCCACTGAAGGGCGGTCGTGGGCCATTCGCGGCTCCGACGATGTGCGCGTCCTCATTGCCTACCCGCCTCCCCCAGCGCAGCCTCCTGTAGCATCCACTCAGGAGGGCACCTATGTCGGGCAAGGCCATGCGGGAGACACTCGGGTTCCTGGCAGTGGTCCCTTCCAGAAACCGTGCGGCCCGTGAACCAGAGGAGCGAAACCCCGTACCACGGGCTATAGTGGAAGAGCCACTGTACGGGTTTTTGCGTAAGAATCCCCTCGGCTCGGAGGACGGGAGATGAACATGCGACATTCGAGTTGGCTTCTTGGGCTGTGCATAGCGATCGCTGGGGCGGCGCTTCTCTCCCCGGCGGCAGCTCAGGCCCCGGCCCCAGACGGCGAGCAGTGGGTCGTGCCGCGCACACCCGAAGGCCATCCGGACCTTCAGGGGAACTGGACCAACTCGACGCTGACTCCGTTTGAGCGCCAAGAGGGTAGGGGACCGGTGTTCACATGGGAGGAGGTCGCGGAGCTGGAGCGGGGGGATGGCGTGTGCCCCCCGAACCCCGGGACAGTTGAGTGCGGGAGGGCCTCCCGGGAAGGGGCCAGTAATGAGGCTCGACTGTCGGGCAATGAGTACAACGAGGTCTATTGGGAGCGGGGCACGCGGATAGCCATCATCAACGGCGAGCCCAGAACCTCTCTGGTCACCCATCCTGCGAACGGCCGCGTTCCGGCCCGCACACCGGAGGCCCAGCGGCTGGGCCAGGAGCGCCGGGACTTCAGAAGCCAATTTGGCCAATACGACCACCCGGAGTTGAGACCATTCGCTGAGCGCTGCATCCTTTTCGGATCCCCCTCCGGACCCCCCATGCAGCCCGTCGGGGCGTACAACTCCAACTACACCATCGTACAGACGGCCGATTACGTGATGATCATGTCGGAGATGGTCCACGACGCGCGGATCATCCGGATTGGCGAGCCTGGTCCGATAGCCAAGAGCGTCCGGCCGTACTTCGGCAACTCCTGGGGTCGGTGGGAAGGTGACGCACTCGTGGTCGAGACCACGGACATCAGCCCACAACAGCGTATCCGCGGGGTCCCCCTTTCGGAGGAAGCTGTTGTGATCGAACGCTTCACTCGGGTCGACGAAGAAACGATCGTCTATGAGTTCACCGTCGACGATCCGACGATGTTCACGGAGCCTTGGGGCGGAGAGATCCCGATCAACAAGTTGCACGCCCACCTCTACGAGTACGCCTGCCACGAGGGCAACTACGCTCTTGCCAACGTACTCAGCGGTGCCCGTTATCAGGAAAGGCAGACTGGGCGAAACTGAGCACGATCGGCCGCGTCAATCGGGGCTAGTCGCGGATCCGTGCCCACCTCAGCGTGTTTTGAAACTGACGGCCCTCGCTGTCGGTCCCGACGGGCGGTCGCAGCGTGAGATGCGTGTCGGTCAGCTCGTAGAAACGTTGGGCATCGGTGTAGGTCTGCCTCGGCCTCAGGTTGCCGATCCGGTGATGAACCAGATAGCCCTCGTCCTCATGCACCGAGAACGGACCGAAGTAGCTGCCGTACGTCTGTACGGCCGTGAGCGCCTCCTCGGGCGTCGGCCGCGTGCCGGCGTACGGTTCGCGGCCCGGTCGCATCAGATGCACCGCCATGTGCCCGGAGGGAGCGTAGATGATGAACGCGGTTTCGTACTGGTTGGCCGGGAGCGACTCGCCGTCCACGATCCGCCGCGAAACCGACTCGATCCGGTAGAAGCCGAACAGCCGCTTGTGCGTCTCCGTGAGCTCGGACTCGGGCAAGTCCGGGAGCTTTTCCCAGGTGAGCTGCGTCTTGTTACCGCTTCCACCCGCGGGTGGCTGTAGCGTCAGCCGATTCCCCGACAACGTATAGAAACGCTTGTAGTCGGAGCCGGCGCCGCGGGTGTTGAGACTGCCCTCCAGGTGGTGCGTCAGAAACCCCTCGGCCTCGTTGACGGTGAACGTGCCGAAGTACGAGCTGTAGGTCGAATAGGCAGCGAGTGCCTCTTCGGGCGTCCGCTGGTTGCCGGCATACGGCTGCCGGTCAGGCTGCATGATCGTGACACCCATGTAGCCGGCCGGGTCGTAGATGATGTAGCCGAGGCGGTCCTCAATAGGGGGCTCCAGCAGCTCACCACCAGCAGCAAATCGCTCGATCCTGACCAGCGTCCACGCGCCGGCGAATTGGCTCTTTGGATCCGCTGTGGCGACGTCGACGAGCGGGGTCTCTTCAGCGACCTCGGCGGCTGGGGCGCTACCACTGCACGCGGACAGCGCGACGAGACCCAATAGCGTGATCAGCTTCCTGGGCATCTTCTCCTCCTCCGGAATCCTGTGGGCATCGACATCACGAGTGCCGGGCCGCCACGACGCTCGCCCCATGGGCGCGGTACGCATCGCGGCACAGTGACCATAGCTCGAGTTGGACTCGCATACTACCTGTCGGACTGGGAAGTCGCGAGCACCCAAAGGTCGTCGCCGAGCGACTGGGGCTACTGAGTGATCGTGATCGCGGTTTGCGGACCGCTCGGCACCATGTCGATGTTGTGTGCCTTGACGATGAGCCTTCTGTTCGGGTCGCGCTCCTGACTGAGGACGATTTCGCCAAACTCAGGATCGTCATGTGCTGATGTGAGACGTTTGTCGCGCTCGTCCTTCGACGGATAGCCTCGGATGTAGATGAACGTATCGTCAGCGTCGATGCCGAGCTCCTCGTCGCTCTGCAGCGGGATCCAGTATCCGACGTTCGTGATCCCGTGCCTGGCATAAAGGCCGGCCGTGCGGCTTGCAAAACGCTCCGCGAGGGCGTCCCTTTTCCCTGGCTGTGCTGTATAGATGCGCAGCTCGTAAAAGCCGGGGGCGTTCTGCTGCTGCTGTGTGAATCCCCAGGCGACGCCCGCCGACCCGAACGACAGACCAACCACGGCCAATATCTTCCACTTCAGCATTTTAGTCTCCTGAGCGTCATCTATCGCTCAATGATTCTCGGCTTGGACCGAATATCGGCCCATACACCGTTCGGTGCGATAGGAACATCCATCGACCGTCGCGCTCGGCGAACACGCGCTCGTACCAGACGTAAAACCATGCCCGATCGGTACCGGCATTGGCGCGCAGGCTGGCGACGTAGCGCCCATAGGTGATTGCCACGTCCCCATGCATCTCAGCCCGAACGGAGTCGAACTGAATCGCGGCGTAGGATTTGTTCGCGACTCGCCTGAGAAAACTCTGTTTATCGTCGATCAGGAGTGGCTCCCCGCCAACGGTCCATTGATCACCGTGCACCATGACGAAGTCGGGGGAAAGAACGCTGTCAACGTAGGCGACGTCCCCGGCTACGACCGCATCGGCGACTTTCTGATCCATCGCGAGAACTTCAGCTTCGGCAGCACTGCCGATTGACTGAACAGGTGCCGCACCGATTGAGTGGACGACCAGGGCCGAGACCGCGAAGTGATCGGAGGGCCAGACGCCGTTCACCTGCTCGTCGAAGATCTCGGCCGCGAGTGGCTCGAGTCGGGGATCCAGCAGGATGTGATCAAGCCGCCGGCCCCCGGAAGCGTCGCGAAATCCGTTGAATGTGCCGACCTCACTCTCCGGGTGAGCCACCCGGAAGGCAGATCGGTACCCACGATCGAAGAAGACGCCGAGCGGCTCCGATTCCTCCTGGAGATTGAGGTCTCCCATCACCACGGCTGGAGGGCCGTCCTCCGCGTGGCGCGCGATCAGCCGAGCACTCTCGAGCCTGGCCACCTCGCCCCGGTGGTCGAAGTGCGTGCCATAGACCCGGATCGGCTCACCACCATCGATGTATTCGATCTCCACCCAGACCGCCATCCGCGCCAGCGCTGCATCCCAACCCTGTGATCCGACCGAGTCGGGGGTCGGCGACAGCCAGAACTCGCCCCAGTCCCTGACTCGCACACGGAGCTCGTTCACATAGAGGCCCGAGAACTCGCCCTCCAGTCCGCCATCGCGGTGTTGCCCGAGCTTCCGGTAGTCTCCCAGGACGTCACCCAACTCCTCGAGTTGAAACGCCAGCCCCTCCTGGATGGCTAATACGTCTGGAGCGCTCCGCCGGATGATGTCCGCGACCAGCGCACGCCGGTTGGCCCAGGCGTTGGGCCCGTCCCCGGCAGTGCCATACCGAATGTTGAAGGTCATGAGACGGAGGCCCTCGCCGGCATCCTGAGCGGCGAGCGCGCCGGGCGCCGCATCCTGGCCGGCGAGCGCACCGACGGCGGGAAGGAGCGCACCCGCGAACGCGGATACGCCACCGATGAAGGCGAAGTACACCCCACCGTGTTCGGACTCGCAGTCCTGGTCCCTGGACACGGTTCCGGTGAACCATCTTTCGGCCTTGGCGTTTCCATCGTTCAACCCACCGGCACCCAACAGGAACGCGACACCGTCCTCGAAGCACTCCGCGCCGCCGCACGAAGGCTCACCCGCCCACGACTGCTGACTGGGTAGGGAGGGTCACCTACACAGATGACCCGCATCTCATGCACAACACGATCCGGAAGCTATCGAACTGGCAAACGGGCGGAAATACTCTCAGACTCCTTCGTCATCTAAGAGGTGGACGATGCTCTCCCGCCACCTGGAATCGTT
>JADFRS010000001.1:40321-95422 GCA_022561145.1 Gemmatimonadota bacterium | reverse complement strand
CCGGGCATCGCTCCTGCCCAACTTCTCGGCTCATCTCGTGCCCGACGACGCCAACGTGAGGCTGCTGTCGCTCATTCCGTCTCCCGTCGAGCTCACCGACTCGTCCCTCAGCTACATGATCGGGTGCGTGGCCGATCGTTTGGGACCCGGGCGGGCCGAGTTCCATATTGACGCCGGTGGGCGAATCGATCACGGTGCGCTTCGGCAGGCGCTGACGCGTGCCGAGGCTGCCGAGGAGCCCGTTTTGCTGGTGGGAACCGCCTTCGCATTGGTTCACTGGATGGACGTGATGAAGGAGGGGGATTGGACGTTCAGGCTACCCGCCGGGTCGCGCATCATGGAGACCGGGGGCTTCAAGGGCCGCTCTCGTACCCTGCCCCGTGAGGAGTTTTACGCCGCGCTGACGGAGCGCCACGGTGTGCCGACAGGCATGATCGTGAATGAGTACGGCATGACCGAGCTGCTCTCTCAGTTCTACGAGCCGGTGATTCGGGACTCGGCGGACCCCGGCCTCGCCGCACGGAGGCACCTCCCACCCCCATGGGTCCGGACCCGTGTCCTGGATCCGGTCACGCTGGGCCCCGCGGCGGATGGGGCAGCGGGGCTCCTGTGTCACTTTGATCTGGCGAATCTGGGCTCGGTGTGCGCCGTGCTGACCGAGGACATGGGGGTGACGGTCGATGACGGCTTCCGGGTGCTCGGCCGATCGACGGGCGCGGAGCCGCGAGGCTGCTCGCTTGCGATGGATGAGCTCCTGTCAGCGTCGTCATCGACCATACGAGTCCGTCCGTGACGCCGTTCGACGCCTGGACTCTCCCGGCGAGTGCCGGTGACCGACTCGGCGAGGAACGCGCCGAGGCGGCGGGTGGCGCCGTTTGCTACCCGGTGCTCTCGTCCGAGGCCATGCGTGGGTTGTGCGCGTCCTTGCGGGGTTCCCGCGAAGCCCTCTTGTCCCACGCCGTTCTTGATATCGCGGCGAGCCTGGGAGCGGTAGGGGCACGTTTCGGGTCCTCAGGCGATCCACTGCGGGAGGCCGCGCTGTCTCTGCTCCCCCACACGGCTGGCCTGTCTCCCCCCATGGCGGAATTGGTGCTGGACGGGATGGCTCGAGACTGGACCGAGCCCCGCTTGCTCGAACTGCTCGAGGCGGAGTTTGCCGACCCACGTGTGCTCGACACCTTTCAGGCCGGCGCCAGAGGAAGCTCGAGAGCACTCGGGTCGCCGCTTACGCTGCACATCGGCTCCGGTACCGTGCCTGGCGTTTCGGTCACATCGCTCATTCGTGCCCTGCTCGTGAAGTCGGCGGTGCTCGTGAAGCCCGGCCTGGGCGACGTTGTTCTGCCCAATCTGTTCTTGCGAGGCCTGGAGGAGCACGCCCCCGAGATCGCGGCGGCGGCGGCCGTCCTCTATTGGCCGGGGGGCGAGGGCCCCGCATCCGATGCGGAGGCTGCGGCGTTGGCCGAGGCGGACGCGGTGATCGTTTACGGCAGCGACGACACGATTCGCGACGTGAGGAGTAGGACGCCGGCCAGCGTCCGTCTGGTGGCGTATCACCACCGGTTGAGTCTTGGCCTGGTGGGCGCCGAGGCTCTCACCGGCGACGAGATGGCACGGGCGACCGCGACCTCCGTCGCCCTAGCCGTTGCGACGTTCGACCAGCGTGGATGCGTTTCGCCGCACCTGGTATACGTCGAACGGGGTGGGGCGGTCTCTCCGCATGCCTTGGCGGGACTCCTGGCCGAGGCCCTGGAGGCCTTGGAGCGCGAGATACCGAGCGGAGCCATCACGCCCGAAGAGGCTTCGGCCGTCCACCAGATTCGTGGTGCGGCCGAGTTGCGCATGGCGGCTGGGGAGGACGTGGCGGTGTATGCCGGTGGTGAAGCACCGTGGACCGTGATCTACGAGCCCGAGCCCGACTTCAAGCCGTCCTGCCTCAACCGGGTTCTGCGTGTGGTGCCGGTACGTAAATTGGTGGACGTCGTCCCACACCTGGTCAGGGTACGTCGTCACCTGCAGACGGTGGCTGTCGTGGGAGCCGGAGAGGTGGAGGCGGTCGAACTCCATGAATCCCTGGCCAGGGCTGGAGCGCTTCGCATCACCGGCTTCGAGGCCGCCCCCTGGCCACCGCCCTGGTGGCATCACGATGGGATGGGGCCGTTGAACACACTTGTACGATGGGTCGATGCCGAGGGGTGATCCGTATCAAACCAAACAGCTGTGAGACCCGGGAGGATTATTCTTCCTCGGCCTGCTCGTCGGAACGCCAAACCACCATCTGCCGGTTGCCATCGGAGGTTTCTTCTACGCGGACCGTCAACGAATCACCCTCAGAGATCCTCAGGTCGTCACGCATGTCCTGGGGGATCGTGATTCGGCCACCAACACCGACTGATACGTCGGTGTAGTACAGTGTCCGGTAGATGGCCATCCAGCCTCCTCATGGTTTGTCTTGTGCGGGCCTCGAATCTAAATGCTTTCCACCAGGCAGCAAGCCGTTCGAGGTCGAGTTTTGACATTCACGAGCCGAGCCCGCATGAAGAGTGAAGGAACGGGGGCTGCCACCCGTACTCATGGCGACCCACCACAAGCGCGAAACCCGACCAAAGAAGACAGACTTCACACCTGAACGAGCGGCGAAGAATATGAGCTCAGACATTGCCATTCGCCTCGAAGGCGTGACCAAACGGTTCGGTGAGCATACGGCGGTCCGTGACCTGCACATGAGCATTCCGCGCGGTTGCATTTACGGGCTGCTCGGACCGAATGGCTCCGGCAAGACGACTACGCTACGCATGATCATGGGAATCCTACATCCCGACGAAGGCGTCGTGCGTCTTCTGGGAGGCGATCCGGATGACATCCGCCAAAAGCGTGTGGGATACCTGCCGGAAGAGCGCGGGGTCTATCGCAAGATGAAGGTCCTCGAACAGCTCGAGTTCATGGGGGAGATTCGCGGCTTGGCGCGCAAGGAAGCTGCCCGCCGCGCCGGTGATTGGCTCGACCGTCTGGGGCTGGGCGACTGGAAGGAAAAGAAGGTCGAGGATCTGTCGAAGGGAATGCAGCAGAAGGTCCAGTTCATCGCGACGGTCATTCACGATCCCGAGCTGCTCATCCTCGATGAGCCCTTCAGCGGCCTCGACCCCATCAACCAGGACGTCCTCGAGGACATCGTGCGCGAGTTCCACCGACGCGGCACCACCATCCTATTTTCCACTCACCTCATGGCCCAGGCAGAGCAACTCTGCGAGTACGTGTGCCTGATCTCCAAGGCTGAGAAGGTACTGGACGGGGCGCTCAAGGATCTCAAGGCCCAGGAGCGAGAGGGCGTAGTAGCTGTGAAGTTCGACGGTTCCGACGGGTGGCTCGCGGGTCCAGAAGTGGCCTCCATCGAGAAGGTCGACCGGGGCGTACACCTGCTCCTCCACGAGGGCGCAGATCACCAGGCCATCCTCCGGAGGGGCGTGGAGTCGGGTGCGGTGATCCACCATTTCGAGCTGGTGGAGCCGAGCTTGCACGAGATCTTCATTCGACACGCAGGTGGAGATGCAGTCGGAGACGCCGGCCTTCCCCGAGATCTCCAGAGGGCGGAGGCCGTGTCATGAGAAACGTATTCGTGGTCATTCGGCGCGAGTACATCTACCGCGTCCGTAACCGGTGGTTCATCGTCGGAACGCTGGCGTTGCCGGCGGCGATCCTCGGTGTCATTGCGCTTTCGGCCATGTCTGAGGCGAGGCGATCCAACCGTGATCGTGTGCTTCCCATCATCGATCATTCGGGCGTGCTCTACGATCTCGTGGCCGGACGGCTCCCCTCGAGCTTCGAGCCGGAACGAGTTGCGACCACTCCGGAGGCGCTCGAAGAGGTCGCGGAGCGTGCCCGTGAGCGGACTATCTCCGGCTATCTGGTCTTGGACGCCGAGACGCTGACCAGTGGCAAGGCCACGTTCCACGGAGACCACGCCCCTAGAACGCTGACAAGGATTCGCATGCAGCAGGCCGTGGTCCGCTCCGCTCTCCAAGTGCGCCTCAGCGCGACGGACTCCGGCGCCCAGGTCGAAGACCTGCTCTCCGGGGGTGAAATCGACTTCGAGAGCGTATCCGACGAGGCACCGGAAGAGGGCGCACGGGAGATCGGAATGGCGGTCGGCTTTGCCGGAGCGATGGTCCTCTACATGGTCATCCTCATCTACGGGATGATGGTGATGCGTTCGGTGCTCGAGGAGAAGACCAGTCGGGTCGTCGAGGTCATCATTTCGTCCGTCCGTCCGTGGGAGCTCATGCTCGGAAAGATTCTCGGCGTCGGTGCGGTGGCCCTCACGCAGGTGGGCATTTGGGCCCTTGCGGTCACCCTGTTGTTGACGGTCGGGCTCCCCTATCTGATCGCCTTCAGGCCCGAACTCGGCAACGCGAGCGAGCTTCTACAGTACCTGCCGGCTGTCGGTGCGTTGGTGATCTTTGTGGCCTTCTTCATTCTGGGATACCTGCTGTTCTCGTCACTATACGCGGCGGTGGCTGCCATGTGTTCGACGGAGGAGGAAGCCCAGCAGACGCAGTTTCCAGTGACGTTGCTGGTCATGATTCCAATCTTCTTCATGTCGAGCATCATGGAGGACCCCAACTCCACGCTGTCGACGGTTCTATCATTGGTGCCGTTTTTCAGCCCGATTGTCATGCTGCCTCGGTATCTCGGTGGCGCCCCGCTCTGGCAGGTGGGACTGTCGATGGTGTTCATGGTGATAACCATCGGCGGCGTCGCGTGGGTGGCCGGCCGGATCTACAGGGTGGGGATCCTCATGCAGGGCAAGCGGCCGACCCTCCCCGAGCTGTGGCGATGGGTGAAGGAGGCCGGATGAGACCGGGGGGGTAAGGGCTTCTAGTCTTCGTCCGGGAGCGCCGAACGAAGCAGGCCCTGGAGCTGGTGCTCCTCCATGGCATGCGCCTTCCTTACGACCTCGTCGAAGGTGCGTTCAATCAAGATCGTGGTCGTGCGCACAGGGAGCTCCTCGCTGTCCACGTCGGCCGGCGAAAAGCACAGAACACCACCGAAGGAGTCCACCCGGCGCGGATCGTCGGCGAATTCCAAGTAGACATCCCAGAATCGGCCTTCGTGGCTGATGCTGGCCACGTGCTGTCCTGGGGATGTCGGGATGTTTCCTCCGGAGGATGGGGCTACGCTCATGGCCCTAGAGTATCACCCTGCGCCACTGATTTCCAAGCTTCGTGCGATCGGCCGGGAGGCCGGATGTTCAGCGCAGGAACTTCCTCGCGGCCTCTAGGGCCTCGACCATCTCGCGGCGCTCCCCGTCGGACAGAGTGTTTCCGGCGAACCTGGCTCTCAGGTAGAGGTCCACCACCCGGCCCGCCGGACCCGCCCCGGGGTGCCGCCGTCGCCGAAATTCCTCGACCAGTGCCTGCGGCGTCGCGCCCCGGCCAGCGCTCAGTCCGGCCCGCTCGGCGTCGTCGCGCAGGCTCAGGTACATCTTGGTTTCGGGCGAGTAGCGCGGACCTCCCCGGTTGGCCCAAAGGAAGCCGGCCAGGAGTGTCGAGACGAGCGCGAGCGACCATAGCCCGCGGCGGAATGGCCGGCTGGAAGCCGTCGCGTCACCTGAGCTACCGTCTCCATTGAACAGATCCGCGGCACGGCTGAGTAGGCTCGACTGGGCCTGGAGACTGTAGTCCAGAATCCACTTGCTCCAATGGTGCTGGAGCCCCTCGAGCCATAGTCTGCCGGGCCACAGCCACGAGGTTGCGAGCGTTCCCGATCCGCTCGATGCCGGCGTCGGATCGAACGGCACCCAGCCGAACTCCGGAAACCAGACCTCGACCCACGAATGCGCCTCGTTTTGGGTGACGGCCAAGAACTCGCCGAAGTTGTTCCAGACGCCGCCCCGGAAGCCGTTCACCTCCCGAGCATGGATGCCCAACGTGCGGAGCATGACCACCATGGCCGTGGAGAAGTACTCACAGTGGCCGGCTCTGCGGTCGAAGAGGAAGTAGTCGAGGGTGGCTTCGCGCGCCGACCGCGGCAGATCGAGGGTGTAGTCGAACTCGGTCTGTAGGAACCGCTCGATTTCCACGACCCGATCGTAGTTGTTGGTGAGGTCCTGGGTCAGGCGCTGAGCGAGGTCGGGTACCCTCTGGGGGAGGCGCGGCAACTGCGTATAGTGCCGGCGAGCCGGAGAGTAGCCGCGACGAGCCGACCTCAGTCGCTCCGGATCGGGGCGCGCCGTCACGGAGACGACATCGTATACCGGCGATCCGGACCCCCAATAGATGTGGTCGCCCGAGTTGTCGAAGAGGGGCTGGATGCGCGGCTCGGTAGCACGGACGGTGAGTGCCGGGTGGAGCGTGAACAGCACCTTGACGTCGAGCGGAATGGCGTAGACCCGATAGTTGAGTCGATCGGGTCCCCAGCCCTCGTACCAGCGATCGAGCCCCAGAGACGGCGTCAGGCGCGGCGAGCGGCTCCAACGCACACCGTCGAAGCGATCGTAGGAACGGCCTCGCCAGTACAGGTTCTGTGGGGAGGGTGGCGGGCCGTCTGGAAACTCCACACGCAGGACGATTTGGGGGTTTGGGAAGATCCGTGACCCGTGCTCCCCGAGAGAGACCTGGTCCGAGAATCCGACGATCGATCGGGTCAGAGTTTCTCCACGTCCGACCCACGCCTGCGACACCCGCGGGAAGGTGAGGAAGACCACCGCACTTCCCACCAGGCAGACCACCGAAAGGCCCGTCATGGCGAGCAGGAAGCGGGAGCCCAGGCGCGCGTTCATCACCCCGTTGGCTTCCGCCTCGCGACGGGCGTGGCCGACCATCAGCGTCACGGTGGCCAGGGCCACGTAACTCACGAACGCGACCGCGAACAGGAGGCCCGGCCGATAGGCAGTGGACGCCAGGAGGAGGGCGAACGAGAGCGCATACAGGCGGGCGTCGTTGTGGGCATCCAGCGACCGGAGCGCCTCGGCACACAGGAGCAGGAGCAGGAGGTCCACCACGGGGATGACGACGTCGTCGCCGATCATGAAGATGTGCCAAAGCGACCGCAACACGAGGAGAACGGCAAGTGGGAGCCAGACCTGCTCCAGCTTGAGCGACAGGTCATGATCAGGCTGCCAAAACAGGGCGAGCAGGAGCGCGACCGCCGCCAGAATGGCTGATACCGGCTCGAAACCCGCCCCGCCGGCGAAGGCCACCAGGGCCGTGATCCCCATGGAGACCGCCATGCGCCTGTGCAGGCGTTGAAGGCTCATGAGCGCGGCTCCACATCGGGGAATTGCCCGAGTCCGCCCGGAGGTTCGGACCAGGGGCCCGGTCCGAGACACTCTATGAAGCCGTCGCGTGTGCCGCCTGTGAGCGATATCAGCACGCAGCGAGCCGGGTCGTCCGGTGCCTGCACGCGGCGTTCGTCGGGGGAGAAGTCCACCCTGGCCAAAGCGTCCAACACCCGCTCCAGCTGGCCTACCCCGGCGCCGGCGTCGACGATCCCGTTTGGGGTCGACAGGCCGAATCGCTTGCCCGTATGGTAGGCCTTACTGGCCAGGGAAGCCGCCGTCTCCACGGCTGCTTCGGCGCGGTCGCCCGGCGTTCCACGGGTTTCGAGGCAGATCCAGAGTGCCTCCGCGGCGTCCTGCTCATACTCCCGCACGATCGGCTCACCCCTGTGGGCGCTCAAGCGCCAGTGAATGTCGCGCGGGTCGTCCCCCACCCTGTACTCGTGCAAGCCACGGTACTCACCCCGAGTGCCGGCCGCGCTCGCCATGGCCGTCTCGACCTGGGGCTGGCGCCGGCCACCCGGGGGAGACGGGATGTGTACCGGCTGGTTCGTCCTCGGCCAGATAACCAACTCACCCGCCAGCGGAACGTCGCGCTCCTTCTTGAACAAGCCGAATGGAAACGTCGTCGACAGGGTGAGGACCTCGAGGTGGTGGACGCCTCGACGGACGAAGACGTTCTCGGAGCGGACCGTGGTGGACTCGCCTGCATCCAGCCGCGCGATGAACGCACCCTCGCTCAGACCGGGCTCGAACAGATGTACGGTGAGGGTGGGAAACCGTCGCTTGTGGTTGTGGACGTGATACCCAATGCGAACAGGCTTGCCCACCGTCACCGCCCTCGGCAGCCTGCGCTCGATCACCAGCGCGCGCAGGGTGCGCTCCGACAGCCAACCGCTAAGCGCGATCAGCCCGAGCATGGAGCCCAGCAACAAATAGAGGAGGTTGTTTCCCGTCGTTGCGGCGGCGGCTCCCACAGCTACGGCCCCGACGCAAAAGAGAGTCCCCCCCGTGGTAAAGCTGATCCGGCGCCAGGCTCGAAGACGGCGCCAGGTTTCGCGAGCCTTTCTGATGAGGCCCGAGACGCTCACACCGGTACTGCGAGGCTTTCCAGGATGTCCTCTAGAATGGCTGCGGACTCCTCGTGCGCCTCATGCGTGGCCGCGGTGGTGCCGACCGGCAGCACCCGGTGCGCCAGACAAGGCACGACCAGCCTATGGATGTCGCTGGGCACCAGAAATGACCGGCCGTCGAGCAGTGCCAGGGCGCGCGCCGCACGGAACAGAGCAATCGCGCCCCTAGGGCTGACCCCCATGCGCAAGCGGGGCTCCGTACGGGTTCGATGGACGATCTCCATCAAGTAGTCCACCAGAGAACGTTCGGCCTCGATCTCCTGCACCTCCTGCTGAAGGGCCAAGACCTGGGGTGGCGTGAGCACAGCCTGGATCCTTTCGTCCCACGTCGCCTCTTGGGTGGACTCGAGCAGAATGCGCCGCTCGGCCTCCGCGTCCGGATACCCGATCGCCAGCCTCATCAGGAACCGGTCTACCTGGCTCTCGGGAAGGGGGTACGTGCCGTGATGCTCGAGTGGATTTTGGGTCGCCATCACCATGAAGGGCATCGGCAGGTCGTGCGTCTTGTCGTCGATGCTGACCTGGCCCTCCTGCATGGCCTGCAAGAGCCCGCTCTGGGTTCTGGGCGGAGCGCGGTTGATTTCGTCGGCCAGAACCAAGTTCGTGAAGATCGGCCCCGGCCTCGTCTCGAACTCGGAGGTCCGTGGGTTGTAGATCGACACGCCCAGGACATCGGAAGGCAAGAGGTCGCTCGTGAACTGAATTCTCTTGAAGGACAGCCCGAGCGCGGTGGCGAGCGCATGCGCCAGCGTCGTCTTACCTACTCCCGGAACGTCCTCGAAGAGGATGTGACCCCTGGCGAGGAGCGCTGCTACAGCGAACCGGATGACCTCGTTCTTGCCGTGGAAGACGACCTCGACCTCAGCGATCAGCCGGTTGAGGAGATCGACGCTCGGACGTGTTTCCTGCAGGGCTGCCGTGTCGGCCAAAGTTGCCTTCTCCCTCCGCTTTTTTCCCACGGTTGAAACGGAAAAAGTTAAACACCCGCCGCCGAAAAAAGGTTCTCGCGGAGGCCCGTGGCAGCGTTGACACGACAGGGGGCCCCACATAGCTTCCGGCCGCTTGCACGCTGGGTTGAATCGCCGAGAAACCTCCTCTCCATAGAATATGAAGAAGCGATGGACTCTACTTCCTGCCGCCGGGGGCATGGCCCTGCTGACCGTGGCGTTCGTCCAGGTACGGGGAAGTAGTCAAGACGAGGCGACGGACGTTGCCGGCACGGCGGCTCCGACCAGCATCCAGCCCATTGCCTTTCCGCACAGCATCCATGCGGGCCAGGACCGGATCGACTGTCAATACTGCCATTTCTCGGCCGAGCGTTCTGTGGCCGCCGGTATTCCGCCCGTAGCAACGTGTTGGGGATGCCACCAGGTGATCCGCGGGACGACCGAGGAGCAGCAGGCGGAGATCGCCAAGGTGGTGGGCTACTGGGAGCGGCAGGAGCCCATCCCGTGGGTTCGCGTCTACAAAGTGTCTGATCACGTGAGGTTCCCACACATGAGGCACGTGGCGGCGCAGGTGGACTGTACCGAGTGCCACGGCCAAGTCGCCGAGACAGCTGGGGTGATTGAAAAGCCTGTCCAGAGCCTGAGCATGGGGTGGTGTGTGTCGTGCCATAAGGAGCGGGAAGCTTCGCGCGACTGTGCGGTGTGTCACTTCTGACCGTATCGAGACGACCCAAATGAGCGAAGGTGCCTCGGGGATCAAGAGAAGGGACTTCCTTAAGGTGGTCGGCGTCAGTAGCGCCGGTGCCGGAGTGGTCGGATGCTCGACGGAGAACGTCGAGCGCCTCATCCCCTATGTCGTCCCGCCCGAAGAGATCACGCCTGGCGTAGCCACCTGGTACACGACCGTCTGCGGCGAATGCCCGGCCGGTTGTGGCATGTGGGTGCGTACCCGAGAGGGGCGTGTGGTAAAGGTCGAGGGCAATCCTCGGCATCCCATATCCTCGGGGGCGCTCTGTTCGAGAGGGCATTCCTCGCTTCAGGGGCTCTACGACCCCGATCGCTTCGCCGGGCCCATGCTCAGGGATGCGAACGGCATGCGGCAGATCTCCTGGGAGGAGGCCGAGCAGTTGCTGGCGGATCGGCTCGGTGACGGTGACTATCTGTTCCTCACCGGCAGCACCGGCCCCACGTTCGGTGACCTCATCGACGGGTTCGTCTCGGCCACGGGCGGAAGGCGCATCGAGTACGATGCACTCTCCGAGGCACCGCTTCGGGAGGCCACGCGGCTTGCTTTCGGGCGCAACGTGGTGCCCTCCTACGATCTGGAAGCTGCGCGCCTCATCGTCTCGTTCGGGGCGGACTTCCTCACGGGTTGGCTCTCGCCCGTAGAGCACGGCCGGGGCTTCGCCCGCATGAGCAGTGTGGACGAGGACGGCGAGAAGGGGCGCCTGGTCCTGGTGGGGCCGAGATTGTCCCTCACAGGCCAGAACGCCGACGATTGGTTCCCCATCACGCCGGGTTCGGAGGGGCTGGTCGCTCTGGCCATGGCCAACGTGATTTCCGGGAGCGGCAACGACGCCGGTCCGTATGCCGAGATCGTGCGGGCATACACGCCGCAAACCGTGGCACAGGCGACCGGGCTTTCCGCAGATGAGATCACCGAGCTGGCGGAACGGTTCGCTGCGGCGGGGCCGAGCCTGGCGTTGGGGCCGGGCTTCAGCGGGCAGCACCGGAACGCAACCGCGTCGAACCTCGCCGTACTCGTCTTGAACTTCGTGGCCGGCAACGTCGGCCGGACCGTCAGCCTGAACAACGCGGACCTCGGCTCCGCTTCCACTCCGTACCGTGACATGGAGATGGCGATCCGGACCATGACGGGCGGAGGGGTGCAGGCGGTGCTCGTGCACGGCTGCAATCCAGCACACTCGCTGCCTGCCGCGAGTGGGTTCGCTGCCGCCTTCGAGGCGATGCCGTTCAAGGTCGTCTTCGCCAGTTCCATGAACGAGACGGCCGAGATGGCCGATCTGATCCTCCCCGACCGCCACTTCCTCGAGTCGTGGGGTGACTCCAACCCGCGGCCCGGGCTGCACGCCCTGAGCCAGCCTGCCATGCAGCCCGTGCCCAACTTCGACTCCAAGCAGAGCGCGGACGTGCTGCTTTCCGTCGCGACTCTCATGGGCAACGATCTCGGCGCGGCAACCTTCTACGACTATCTGCGCACGAGTTGGCAGAGGCTGCTGGGTGGCGCTGGCGACTTCGAGACCGCGTGGCGCGACGCCCTCAAGAACGGCGTGCTGGAGACGGAGGTGTCCTCGGGAGGCGCTGCTTCCCTGCGCTCGCCGGACGCCGCGCTCGTGTTCGACGTGCCGGCGTTCGACGGGGATGGGGATTTCCACCTGATGGTGCATCCGTCTGCCCGGTTCGGCGACGGAGCCCTGAACGCGAACCGGCCCTGGTTGCTCGAGTTGCCGGATCCGGTGAGCAAGATCACCTGGCACTCCTGGGTCGAGATGAATCCGCGTGCCGCCGAGGGCCTGGGTCTGCGTGACGGCGACATGGTCACGGTCGCCTCCGAGCACGGCTCGGTCGAGGTTCCGGTTTGGACGTATCCGGGCATCCGTGAGGACGTGGTGGCCCTGGCCATGGGAGGCGGCCATACCGGGGCCGGGCGATTCGCGGACGGCAACGGCGTGAACGCGATGGCACTGCTGCCGGCCGAGACCGAAGAGCCGTCGGGCGGTCTAGTCAACTTGGCGACGCGGGTGTCGATCACCGCGACGGGCGAGCGACGCAAGTTGGCCACGATTGCCGGTGCCACCGAGCAGCACGAGCGCGGCATCACGCCGGCCGTGGCGCTGGCGGAGCTCGGCCATGAGGAAGCGGGCGAGGCCGACGCGCATGGGCAACTCAAGGAGCTCCAGGGTGTCGGCGGCTTCGTGCCGGTCGAGACGGACGGCCAGCCCGGGGACTTCCCTTTGCCCGGCGCCGAATACGGTCAGTACGTGGATGCGCACGAGGGCCCTCGCTGGGGCATGGCCATCGACCTCGACAAGTGCACGGGCTGTAGCGCTTGCGTGACCGCCTGCCAGGCCGAGAACAATGTGCCGTGGGTGGGCGAGAATCAGATGATCATGGGCCGCGAGATGCACTGGATACGCCTCGAGCGCTACTACGAGACGGTCCACGCCGACGAGGCGGGTCCGGTGGACATCCGGTTCTTGCCGATGCTCTGCCAGCACTGTGGTAACGCGCCGTGTGAGTCGGTCTGCCCGGTATACGCCACCTATCACAATGCCGAGGGACTCAACGTGCAGGTGTACAACCGGTGCGTGGGCACTCGTTACTGCGCCAACAACTGCCCGTACAAGCTCCGGGTCTTCAACTGGTACAGCTACGCGGATCAGATTCCGGAGCCGATGAACATGCAGTTCAACCCGGACGTCACGGTTCGGGAGGGCGGCGTCATGGAGAAGTGCTCGTTCTGCATACAGCGCATCAGGGCCGTCCAGAACCGGACCGCCGTGGAGGGCCGAGGCATGCGTGACGGTGAGGTCGTCCCGGCGTGCCAGCAGAGTTGCCCGGCTGAAGCGATCGTCTTTGGTGACGTGCGCGACGAGAATTCCCGCGTCGCCCGGATCATCCAGAACGAGCGGACCTACCGAGTGCTCGATTCCACCGTGAACACACAGCCTGCCGTGAGCTATCTGAAGAAGGTGACGTTCCACGACGTGGAATCCGGGGAGCATTGATGGCGGCCGACCGCAGCAGGGGCGCGCTGGCTCATCCGGACGTCCCATCCCTCGGCGACGTCAACAGAGACATCCTGAGACCTCTCGGCCGGCCAGGCCTCGGGTGGTGGATTCTCTTCGGCATCGCGGCCGCGGGCGTCGGGCTGTTCTTCACGTCCTGGGGATATCAGGTCGTCAAGGGCATCGGGGTCAGCGGCCTGAACGGACCAGTGGGCTGGGGCGTGTACATCACGAGCTTCGTGTTCTGGGTCGGTATCGCGCACTCCGGCACGCTGATCTCCGCAATCCTGTTCCTGTTCAGGGCGCCGTGGCGGCAGGCGATCTATCGCATGGCCGAGGCCATGACGGTGTTCGCGGTCATGACCGCCGGGCTGTTCCCGCTCATCCACGTGGGGCGGGTGTGGCACGCCTACTGGCTGATCCCGTATCCGAACTCGCGGTTTCTGTGGCCCAACTTCCGCTCGCCGCTGGTCTGGGATGTTTTTGCGGTCACCACCTACTTCACCGTGTCGGCGACCTTCTTTTACCTGGGGACGATTCCCGACCTGGCGGCCGCCAGAGACCAGGCGACCGGCTTGAGGAAGAAGTTCTACAAGATTATTTCCATGGGGTGGCGTGGGACGGACCGCGAGTGGCACCACTTCAGTAAGGCCTACATCTTCCTGGCCGCGCTCGCGACCCCGCTGGTGCTCTCGGTGCACTCGGTGGTCTCCTGGGACTTCGCTGTAACGATCGTGCCCGGCTGGCACGCCACCATCTTCGCCCCGTACTTCGTGGCGGGCGCGATCTTCTCGGGCTGCGCGATGGTGATCACGCTCGCCGTGCCCATGCGGAAGGCGTTCGGGCTCGAGGCGTACCTCACTACCAAGCACTTCGACGCGTTGGCCAAGCTCTGCTTGCTCACGTCGATGATCGTGCTGTACGCCTACATGTCCGAGTTCTTCATGGCGTGGTACAGCGGTGAGCCTGCCGAGCGGCAGGCGTTCTGGTTCCGGCTCTTCGGCCACTATTGGTGGGCCGCCTGGATCATGCTGGTCTGCAACGGCTTCGTGCCGCTCATGCTGTGGTTCAAGCGGATCCGCCGTTCGGTACCCGCTCTGTTCGTCATCTCGATCTTCATCAACATCGGCATGTGGTTCGAGCGCTACGTGATCGTGGTCACGTCGCTGTCACACGAATACGAGCCCTTCGCCTGGGGCGTGTACCGACCGTCGCTTACCGAGATGGGCATCCTGGTCGGGAGCTTCTGCTGGTTCGGGTTCTGGTTCCTGCTGTTTACCAGGCTCATTCCGCCGGTGGCGATCGCCGAGCTCAAGGAGGTCCTGATCAGGCCGATGAGGGGCGATCGGACCGCTCAAGCCGTAGCGGGTGATGGGGGTCAGTCATGACCGGGCTGCTCGCTTCGTTCGACTATGTGGATTCCACCGTCGATGCTATCGGGGAGCTGCGGAAGGCCGGGATTGCGTCGATCACGGTATTTTCGCCCTATCCGGACCACCTCATCGAGGAGGCGCTCGGCTACGACCAGAGTCCTGTTCGCGTGTTCACGCTGGTGGGTGGCATGTCGGGCGCGGCGGCCGGCTTCGCCCTGGCCTCGTTCACGTCTCTGGACTGGCCGATCATCACGGGCGGAAAGCCCATCCTGTCCATGCCCGCTTACGTGATCATCGCGTTCGAGCTGGCGATCCTGTTCGGCGTCTTGGCCACCTTGATCGGCATGTTCATCAACAGCCGCCTACCCTACGTGAAGCCCATGGTCGTCTACGATCCCGAGTTCAGCGCGGGACGGTTCGGTCTGTACGTCACGGCGCCTGAGGGGCGCATCGGCGAAGCTCGCCGAATCCTGGAGAGCCAGGAACCGGCCGAGATTCGAGAGAACCCGGAGGGGGTGGCCCATGCGTCGTAGCCTGCGAGCCGTTGCCGTTCTCGGCCTGGTAGTACTCGCGAGTGGATGCTCACCTCTGGACGATCTCATGGTGGCGCTCGCTGGCCGCAGCATGCGCGACCAGCGTTCGTTCGACCCGTACGAGAATCCGTTGCCGGCGCCTGAGAATTCCGTACCGTTCGCGGCCGGCAATTTCACGACCACCCCCGGCCGGATCAACACCGGACAGCCTGAGATGGGCGACATGCCTGCGCCGTTCACGATGATCGACGTACTCACGTCGGCACCCTCAGTGAGAAACCTGGAGAATCCCGTACCGGCCGATGCCGCGTCACTCGCCCGTGGCCAAGAGATGTACCTACGAATGTGTGCGGTGTGTCACGGCGATCGAGGCGTGGGCACCGAGGGCTACATCGCCGACAAGTACCCGGGGGCCCTGGGCATCGACCTCTCCAACGCGCGCACGGCGGGTTTCCCG
The DNA here is from genome assembly GCA_022561145.1 of Gemmatimonadota bacterium. Taxonomy (GTDB): domain Bacteria; phylum Gemmatimonadota; class Gemmatimonadetes; order Longimicrobiales; family Gaopeijiaceae; genus JACZXQ01. The sequence continues at coordinate 79,957 of JADFRS010000001.1, read as the reverse complement.
GACGGAGTCATATACGGAAAGATCCGCGTGGGTGGCCCGATCATGCCCGCGTATGCCCATCAGATCACGCACATCGACCGGTGGCACATCGTGAACTACGTGCGAGAGCTACAGCGGCGCGCCGGCAACGGGCCGACCGGGGCCGGGGGAGGTAGGTAGCCGTGTGGCATGTGCACATCCCCTCCGAGATTCCGATTCGCTACTTGGAGCGCTCGAAGACCTGGGACAACATCGTGGTCGGTATGGTCGTGGTCGGCCTCGCCTCGTTCATCCTCGCGTTGACGCAGGACTCCGATCGCGCGTGGCAGGCCTACGTGTCCAACTGGCTGTTCTTCACCGCTATCGCTATGGGGGCGATGCTACTCACCGTAGCCACCTGGATCACGAAGGCGAAGTGGAATTGGTCGGTGCGGCGCGTCAGCCTGGCCTTCGTCGCCTTCCTGCCTATTTCCTTTGTTCTGATGCTGCCCATGCTGGGCCTCGGCGAGTCGTTCTTTCCGTGGATCGCGGAGATGGCGCACGACCCCATCCTGCAGAAGAAGGCTGCCTATCTGAACAGACCGTTCCTGGTGACCAGGAACGTGGTCGGTGTGATCGTGCTGTTCGGCATGAGCCTGTATTTTGCGTACCTCGCGCTCCGGCCGGACATGGCCCACGCCAAGGCTCATAGGGCTCAACGAGAAGGCAGAGAGAGCCGTGCTCGCTGGCACGAGCGCCTGAGTGAGGGTTGGCTCGGCCAGGATGAGGAGGAGGACCGGAGCTACGGGCGCATGACCCGCATGGCACCGGTCTTCGTGATGGTGTACGCCATAGTATTGAGCATCATCGCGTTCGACTGGGTCATGTCGCTCGAGCCGCACTGGTACTCGACCATGATGGGGCCCTGGTTCTTCATGGGCGCCTTCTGGAGCGGCATAACGGCCACTGCCATCGCGGTCACCTTCCTGAAGGCATCGGACAACGATCTCGACAAGGCGATGGGCCGAAGCCAACTGCACGACCTCGGCAAGCTGACCTTCGCATTCTGCGTCTTCTGGGCCTACCTGTTCTTTGCCCAGTACCTGGTCATCTGGTACGGCAAGCTGACGTGGGAACAGTCCTGGATCATCCGCCGGTCCGAGCCACCGTTCGGGGCTTGGTCCCTGCTCATGGTCATCATGTGCTTCGTGATCCCGTTCGCGGGGCTGATCGGCCGCAAGCCCAAGATGACCCCTTCGCTGTTACGGGGCTTCGGTTTCGTGATCTTGGCCGGCCTGTGGCTCGAGAAGTACCTGATGGTTACTCCCTCGCTGTACCAGGACGGGCCGGCCGTCACGATTTGGTGGCCTCTCATCGGACTGATGTTCTTGGGTCTGTTCATCGGGTCGCTGCGTTGGTTCTACGCGACGTTCCCGGTGATACAGATCTGGCAGCCGAGACCGGATGCGGAGATGGTGGAAGCCGAGTTGGTCGGTCAGAGCGCCGGTGTAGGCTAGGGACTCTCGATCAGTGGCGGGTCCCTCCGCCCTTTTCCTTGTTGGCGTACATGTTCCGATCGGCCGCCTGGATGAGCTCTTCCATGCCGACCATCTGATCGCTCTTGAAGGTGGCGAACCCTGAGCTGACCGTGACGCCCTGCGGCGCCAATATGCGGTCTCGTGCGATCCGGTCGTGGATTCGCTGGATGTAGTGTTCGGCACCGGCCACGTCGCTCTCCGAAAGCACTGTGACGAACTCGTCCCCGCCGTAACGTGCCACCAGGTTCATCGCGCGGTTTTCCTCATCCAGGACTCGGGCGAAGGCCCTTAGGAGTTGATCCCCCACTACGTGTCCCAGCGTGTCGTTGTAGCGCTTGAAGTCGTCGATGTCGAACAGGATCAGGCACAACTCACGTCCCCTTCGGGCCGCGGCCACCTCCCGATCCATATGAATCTGTAGATGACGCCGGTTCGGAAGCCCGGTGAGGGGGTCGGTCAGGGACAGCGCCTCCACGCCCGCATGAAGCTCCGCGTTTTCCAGTGCCACCGACGCCTGGCTGGCGATTCTGCGCAAGACCCTTATGCAGTCGTCGTTGAATGGCCGTGGTTCCTTGGTTCCCACCGCCAGGAAGCCGCCCACCCGGTCACCGAAGAGGAGCGGAATCCCTAGGGCCGTGCCGCAGGTGAGCGTCTCGCGCAGGTGTTTCGGCACCAGTTCGCTGTTTCCGAGATCGTCGAGCGTCGTGTGCTCCCGGTCTCGCACGAGTCGGTCGAAGAGGTGGCCCCTGATGTCCCACCGGATTCCAGGCGGAGGGGGATGCTCCCCCGCCGACGCCCGAACTGAAGCAACGGTGCCCTCGATCATCCAGATGGCCGCAGTGTCTGCCCCCGATTGCTGAAGCACCGCTTCGGTGAGCTTCTCCAGCACTTCGTCGAAGTCCAACGACGATACCAGGAGGCGCCCGATCTCCTCGATCTGCTCGGCCTCCTCCCGGCGGCGTGTAAGGTTGTCGACGTGCCTGGCGTTCTCGATCGCGATGGCCGCGACATCCGCAATCCCTTGGAGAAGCTCGAGGTCGTGCTCCTTATAGGAACGAGGCTCGTAGCTTTGGGTGCTGATGACACCGGTGACCCGGCCCCTGAGCGTAAGGGGTGCGGACATGGCTGAGCGCGTGACGTCCGACTCGGCATCTCCGAGCAGCATCAGAGACTGACTGTCGAGTCGATCCTCGATGATGGTACCGCGTCCGGCCCTGATCACTTCGCTGTCGGAGCCGCGATAGGTGATGTCGCACTGGGTCTCTTCACCCCTGTCGGCGAAGTAGACCACCGTTGCCAGATCCTTCGCCTGGTCGTAAAGGGCGATGTAAAAGCCCTCCGCATGGACGACTCTGACGGTTTCCTGATAGACGGCCTGGTACAATTCATCCAGGCTGAGCGTGCCCGTGAGGGTACGCCCGATATCGAGCAAGAGACGATCTCGCTCAGCGACGCTGGATGGAGCGCCCGTCTCGGTCGTGGACATGGGGACACACCTGTCTGTCATCCGGCTGAGGCAGCCGGAGGGGGCTGTATGGCCCCAAGATATGCGCTTGAGAACGCTGGTTCAATACGATAGTCCCCATATGAACCGTTGGTCTTAGCTTTCCCGGTCCTCATCGGAGGGTAGGTTTCGGAGCCTCTCGTTGTCTTCCTTGAGCCGTTCGACGTAGTCTCGAACCTTGAATCCGATGGCTCTGACCAACCGTGCCTCATGCAGGTCGGGTTCGGCGCGGGAGATGAGTGTACGAAGGATACGGATCATCGATTCTGGCGATCTGCTGCCCTTGAAGAACTCGATGCTCTCCAGTCCGGCCGCAAGCGCGGCGTAGGTCTCCTCGAGGTCGGCTTGTGTGGCTGCTCCCTCCGCCCGGCGGCCGGTCGGCAGGGGCTCCCCTTCGTCCTGAGAGGCCAGGAAGATCTCATAACACGTCAACAGGCAGGCCTGGGCCAGGTTCAGGCTCGAAAATCCGGGGTCGGTGGGGACGATGGCCACGGAATGGCAAAGGTCGAGTGCCTCGTTTCCCAGTCCGCGATCCTCCCGGCCGAAGAGCACCGCGACCTCCCCCTCACGGGCCCGCTCGATGATGCGTGGCGCAAGCTCGCGGGGGCGCACGTAGTTCCGTTGGGCCGTTCGCGCTCTCGCCGTAGTGCCCGCCACGAACGTGGCGTCCGCGACGGCTTCTTCCAAGGAGTCGAAGATCTCTGTGGCCTCCACGAGATCCTCGCTGCGGTGGGCGATGCCCGCGATGCGGTAGGCGTCGAACTCGGCGGGGCGGACCAGGCGCAGCCTCGACAGGCCCATGTTCATCATCGCCCGAATCACTCCGGCCACGTTGACGACGTTCTGTGGCTCGTTGAGGACGATGACCACGTTGTCGAGTGGGTGCGTCAGGGTTCCCCATCTCCCGGAGGAAGCTTCGGGTCGTCCGTGCTTTCAATCTCGGGCGTCTCCTCCCGCAACTCGCCCTTGAAATTGCGTATGGCCCCCCCGAGGCCCCGCGCGATGAGCGGAATCTTCTTGGCGCCGAAAAAGAACACCAGGATCAGGAGAATGAAGACGAGTTCGGTAACCCCTAGCCCGAACATCAGCGAAGCAGTGCGTTGGCGATGGTCTGGAGCTGCATGTTGGTGGTCCCTTCGTAGATCGTGCCTATCTTGGAGTCTCGGTACAGCTTTTCCACGGGATATTCGCGCGTGAACCCGTAGCCGCCGTGCAGATCGACGCACAGCGACGAGACTTGCTGAGCCATGCGCGATGCGAAAAGCTTCGCCATGGCGGATGGTATAAGAAAGTCCTCACCGGAGTCTTTGAGCCGGGCCGCATTGTAGACGAGCAGTCGCGCGGCTTCGATGTCCGTGGCCATCTCGGCGAGTTGGAACCGTACACCCTGGAATTCGCCCACGGTGCGGCCGAACTGCTCTCTCTCCTGAACGTAGCGCAGCGTGTGATTGAGAGCGCCCTGGGCCAGCCCCACCATCTGGGCGCCGATCGCGATACGACCCTCATTGAGCGTTTCGATCGCGACCTTGTAGCCTTTACCCACGTCACCGAGGACGTTGGCTGCCGGGACGCGAACGTGGTCCAGGACCAGTTCGGTGGTCGACGAGGCCCGAATCCCGAGCTTGTCCTCCTTCTTGCCGACCGTGAAGCCCTCGGATTCCCGCTCGACCAGGAAGGCCGTGATGCTCTTGTAGCCGGCCTCGGGGTCGACCGTTGCGAACACGATGTAGATCCCAGCTTCGTGCCCGTTCGTAACCCAGAGCTTCTGTCCAGTGAGGACCCAATCGTCGCCGTCCTGGTTGGCGCGACACGCCAGCCCGAAAGCGTCGGATCCACTTCCAGCCTCGGAGAGCGCGTAGGCTCCGACCAGGTCCGACGTGAGCCTCGGGAAATAGCGCTGCTTCTGTTCGTCATTACCCCAGCGCGTCAGGGCGTTGTTGACAAGCGTGTTCTGAACATCCACGAGCACAGCCACCGAAGGGTCGACCTTCGAAAGCTCCTCCACGACCAGGATGGCGGTAAAGAAATCCGCGCCCGTTCCGCCGTATTCCTCCGGGACGTCGATCCCCATCAAGCCGAGCTCGAAGAGCTGGCTGATGAGCTCGGGGCGCATCGCCTGCTCTTCGTCCATCGCGTTTACGACCGGCGCGATCTCGGAGGTGGCAAAGTCGCGGACAGCCTCCTGAAACATCTTCTCTTCATCGCTGAGAGAGCTCAAGGCGAGTGGCTTCTGATCGGTAACTACGGACGACATATATTCTTATCCTCGGCAGGATTCCTTTCAGTGTGCAGCATGCCTAGAAAAACTTAGGGGATGGGCCACCGACTGAAAAGCTGGAGAGGCCACGGGTCAGGGTTGACGCTCCTCGAAGGGGCCTTCTATTGTCACCGCCCGGAACCATGAACCCCTTGGAGGAATGATGGCGGATTTCCCGGAAGGACTACTGTACTCGGAAGAGCACGAGTACCTGAAGGCCACGGACGATTCGGGCGTTTATATGGTCGGGATTACCGATTACGCCCAGGGTGAGTTGGGAGATATCGTCTATCTCGAGTTGCCCAGCGTCGGGGATTCGTTCGGGAAGATGGAGGTTTTCGGGACCATCGAGGCGGTGAAGGCGGTGAGCGACCTCTTCAGCCCCTTCACCGGCGAGGTGGTGGACGTGAACGCCGCGCTCCAAGACGATCCCTCCGTCGTGAACTCCGACCCCTACGGGGCCGGGTGGATGGTCAAGCTCCGGGTGTCGGACGAGAGCGACCTCGAGGGGCTGATGGACGCTGTAGCCTACCAGGAGCATGTGGGAGAGTGAGGCAGGATGACTCGATGTCTTTCTCGATTGAGCCCGACGCGGGTTTCCAGGGGCGGCACATTGGCCCACGCGACCGCGACATCACCGACATGTTGGAAACGGTAGGTGCCGCTTCCCTAGACGAACTGATCGATCAGACGGTTCCAGAGTCCATCCGTCTCGGCCGACCTCTCGACATTCCCGCCGCCGTGCCGGAGCACATCCTTCTCGAGCAGCTACGCACGCGTGTCGCGCTGAACCGAACGCTACGCTCATTCCTGGGCATGGGTTACTACGAAACGATCACGCCGGGAGTGATTCAGCGCACCATCCTCGAGAACCCCGGGTGGTACACGCAATACACGCCCTATCAGGCGGAGATTTCACAGGGGCGCCTCGAGGCCCTCCTGAACTTCCAGACCATGGTGATGGATCTGACCGGTCTGAAGATCGCGAACGCTTCCCTGTTGGATGAGGGCTCTGCGGCGGCCGAGGCCATGACCTTGCTCTTTGGCGAGACGCGAGAACCCGAGCGGAACGTTTTCATGGTCTCGGCCACTTGCCATCCCCAAACCATCGCAGTGGTCCAGGGGCGGGCCGAGCCGCTGGGAGTCGAGGTCGTCGTGGGCGATCATGACAACTTCGATTTGGATTCCATGGAGTCGCGTCTGTTCGGCGTTCTCCTCCAGTATCCGGCCAGCGACGGAGCCGTCTACGATTATTCGTCTTTCTGCGCCGCCGTCCATGAGATCGGCGCGGGTGTGGTGGTGGCCGCAGATCTGTTGGCTCTCACGTTGCTCACGCCTCCCGGGGAGTTCGGCGCCGACGTGGCCGTGGGTAGCACTCAGCGGTTCGGCGTGCCGATGGGGTACGGTGGTCCGCACGCGGCTTACTTGGCCGTCAAAGATTCGCTCAAGCGACGAATTCCTGGACGACTCATCGGTGTTTCGATCGACGCGGACGGCGACCCTGCGCTCCGCATGTCTCTCCAGACCCGAGAGCAGCACATACGGCGCGAGAAGGCGACCTCGAATATCTGCACGGCTCAGGTGCTCCTTGCTATCATGGCCGGGATGTATGCGGTCTACCACGGGCCGGAGGGGCTCAAGCGGATCGCGACGAGGGTTCATCACCTCGCTACACTCTTGGCTCATGGCTTGACCAAGCTCGGCCACACCGTGGTCCACGAGACGTTCTTCGACACACTCACCGTGGTTCCGGGCGCCGGCATCGACGCGTCTGAGGTTCTTCGCAGGTCGGTCGAATCGGGCATGAACTTGCGCGACAACGGCGACGGCACGGTGGGGATCTCGCTGGATGAGGCGACGAAACCCGAGGACGTGGACGACCTGTTCCAGGTCTTCAGCGAGGGTGGGCCAAAGGGGGGCGGCGTGAAGCTCAATGCCCGGAAACTCGTGGGCGAGTTGGAGGTGCCGACCTACAAGCGAGAACACGCCCGCAGCACTCCCTTCATGGAGCATCCGGTCTTCAACAGCTATCACTCAGAAACGGAGATGCTCCGCTACATCCACCGGTTGGAGGTGCGTGACCTCTCGCTCAACACGAGCATGATTCCGCTGGGCTCGTGCACCATGAAGCTGAACGCGACCACGCAGATGGTACCCGTGACCTGGCGCGAGTTCGCTGCGATGCATCCGTTTGCTCCTTTGGATCAGGCCGGAGGATACCGTGAGATGTTCGCTGATCTCGAGTGTTGGCTAGCCGAGATCAGCGGATTCGCAGCCGTGTCGCTCCAGCCCAACTCGGGCGCCCAGGGCGAATACGCCGGCTTGCTCGCGATCCGGGCGTACCACCGTGACAGGGGAGACGAGCGCCGAGATGTATGCCTGATCCCGCAGTCGGCACATGGGACGAACCCGGCAAGCGCTGTGATGGCGGGAATGCGGGTGGTCGTGGTCAAGTGCGACGACAGTGGCAACATCGACGTGGATGACCTCAGAGCCAAGGCTACCGAGCACGCCGACCATCTCGCGGCGAGCATGATTACCTATCCCTCGACACACGGTGTTTTTGAGGAGCGCATCAGGGAGATCTGCGACATCGTGCACGAGAACGGCGGACAGGTTTACCTGGACGGAGCCAACCTGAATGCGCAGGTGGGTCTCAGTCGTCCGGCCGACTATGGTGCGGACGTGTGCCACATCAACCTCCATAAGACCTTTTCGATACCGCACGGAGGTGGTGGCCCGGGCATGGGCCCGATTTGCGTGACCGAGGCTCTCGCTCCTTTCCTTCCGAGCCACCCGCTGGTGAAGGTGGGTGGGGAGCGCGGCATCCCGCCTGTCTCGGCGGCCCCGTGGGGGAGTGCCGGTGTTCTCGTGATTTCCTGGGCCTACATCGCCCTTCTGGGATCCGACGGCCTCAAGCGGGCTACAGAGCTGGCTATCCTAAATGCCAATTACATGGCCAAGAGGCTTTCGGAGCACTTCGAAGTCCTGTATACGGGTGATCGAGGGCGAGTGGCTCATGAGTTCATCCTCGACCTCCGGCCCCTCAAGAAAGCGACCGGCATCTCGGACGAAGACGTGGCCAAGCGCCTGATAGACTATGGGTTCCACGCACCGACCATGTCGTTTCCGGTGGTGGGAACGATGATGATCGAGCCGACGGAGAGCGAGTCCAAGGAAGAGTTGGACCGCTTCTGCGATGCCCTGATCTCGATCAGGAACGAGATCCAGCAGATCGAGTTGGGTTTGAGCGACCGCGAAGACAATGTGCTCAAGAACGCGCCGCACACAGCCCGAATGGCCATGACCGAGTACTGGGACCATGCGTACAGCAGGGAACAGGCGGTGTATCCGACGCTTGGGACTCGGAACCACAAGTTCTGGCCCCCCGTACGCAGGGTAGACAACGCGTACGGCGACCGGAACTTCGTGTGTGCGTGCCCTCCGATCGAAGCCTACGAGCAGGCCGAGAGCGTTGTAGAGACCGGATAATCGCCGCTAGATAATTCCAGCTAGAGGAGAGACTGGCCATGGCGACCCTGAAGTACCACGGGCACTCGACGTTCACGCTCACTACGGACGACGGTACTTCGATCGTAATCGATCCGTTCTTTGACGAAAATCCCTTGAGCGAGCTCAGGGCCGAGGACGTGACCGACGTGGACTTCATTCTCTGCACACACGGGCACTTCGATCACTTCGCTGACGCGATCCCGATTGCGAAGAAGACTGGCGCGACCCTCGTGGCGACGTTCGAGATCGTGAGCTACGCCCAGTCACAGGGTGTTGAGAACACCCATCCCATGCACATCGGCGGATCGTGGAAGTTCCCATTCGGGCGGGTCAAGATGACGAACGCCGTCCACGGGGGCCAGGTGGCGGGAGAAGGTGCGGAGGGCTTCACCACGAACCCCGCAGGATTTCTCATCGACCTGGGTCCCGGGAAGCGGGTCTACCACGCAGGAGACACGGCCTTGACGATGGACATGCAGCTTCTGCGGGGTCAAGTGGACCTCGCGCTGCTACCGATAGGCGACAACTTTACCATGGGCCCCGATGACGCGGCGAGGGCGATCGAGTTCATTCAACCCAAGGTGGTCGTTCCGATCCACTACAACACTTGGCCGTATGTCGAGCAGGACCCGGAGGCGTTCAGGAAACTTGTGGGTGACCGGGCCAGGGTCGAAGTCCTGGCTTTCGGGGAAACGCTCGAGCTTTAGAAGGCTGTCGAAGGAGGTACGGTGGATCACGCCTTGAAGTGGCGGGTGCTCATCGATCCGCCGATGGCGGGCTTCGAGAACATGGCCCGAGACCACGCTCTTGCGGAGGAGCTCGAGGCGGGACATGCCGTCTTGCGCCTCTATCGGTGGGACAGGCCCACCGTGTCTCTGGGTCGAAACGAGCCCGGCAAGTGCTACGACACGGACCGTGCTCGCGAGTGCGGCATCCCATTCGTCAGGCGTCCCACGGGCGGCCGTGCTGTGCTGCACAGTGACGAGCTCACCTATGCGGTCGTTGCGCCATTACGGGCGCTGGGCGGGTTGCGCCAGGTGTACGAACGAGTGAACGAGGGTCTGATGATGGGTCTCCGGGCCCTCGGAGCCGATGTCGAGCTCGCTTCGTCGAGCGGTGCAGCCAGCAAGCCCGATGCGGGCCCGTGCTTTCGAAAGCCTTCCCCGGGCGAGGTCACGGCGGGTGGACGCAAGCTCATAGGGAGTGCACAGGCGCGGATTGGTGCTGGCTTCCTTCAGCATGGGTCGCTCATCCTGGGGGGCGACCAAGGCCCTCTGGAACGGCTTCGGCGGGATGGGCAGGTCGTCGAAAATCCCGCAACGCTGAGCGGGCTCTTGGGTCGGTCGCCGGGCTGGGACGAGGTCACGGGCGCGATCCGAGCCGGCCTGAAGGAGGCGCTGGGTGGGCGTTGGTCCGATGGGGCCATGCACGGGCACGAGTCGGCGACTCAGGCTCGGCTGGAGGTGATGTACTCGTCGGACGACTGGACCTGGCGAGTCTGAGCTGATGCCAAGATGACCAGGTACGCGATACGCAGGCTGATCGGTGCCGTACCGCTCATCCTCGGCATCATCACCCTAGTATTTTTCGTTCTCCACCTGGCGCCTGGCGACCCATCCTTGCTGTATTTGAGCCGCAACATGTCGCCCGAGAGCCTGGAGCACGTGCGACGGAGCATGGGGTTGGACGATCCTGTGCTGATTCGGTACGTGAAGTGGTTGACGGGGGTCCTGCGGGGCGATTTCCAGTACTCCCTGGCTCTGGACCGGCCAGCTCTGGATGTCGTTCTCGAGCTCCTGCCGAACACGATCCTCCTTACCGCGACCGCGATGTGTGGAGCCTTCGCGGTGGGGATATTGGTCGGCGTCTTCCAGGCGGTCAGGAGGCGCTCTCCGGTCGATTCGTTGTTGAGCGTGGTAACCCTGTTCTTCTACTCCATGCCCTCCTTTTGGCTGGCCATCATGATGGTGCTGACGTTCAGCTTGTTTGCGCGAAACGTCTGGGATTGGCCTATCTGGCTCCCTGCTTCGGGCATTCACAGCCCAGACTACGAGTTCCTGACGGGACTTGAACGGCTCGTGGACACCGCCCGGCACCTCGTATTGCCGGCGACCACGCTCGCCCTCGTTCTGGCCGCCGGAGTCGCGCGGTACGTGCGGTCCAGCATGCTGGAGGTGATCCAACAGGATTTCGTACGCACGGCACGTGCCAAAGGGCTGCCTGAGCGAACCGTGATCTTCAAGCACATGCTGCGGAACGCCCTCCTGCCGGTGATCACGCTGTTGGGGCTCTACCTGCCGTTCCTCTTCAGCGGAGCAGTGCTCGTCGAGACGGTGTTCGCGTGGCCGGGCATGGGATTACTCGTGGTGGAATCGATCGGTCGGCGGGATTACCCGGTGGTCATGGCCGCCAGCTTGATTTTCGCTGGCATGGTCGTGCTGGGGAATCTGATTGCGGACCTGCTCTACGGCCTGGCCGATCCCAGAATCCGGTATGACTGAGGGAGGCGGGGGAGTGCCTGTTGCGGGCGCCGGGTCGGTGAGTCGTCGCGCGGCCGTTCTGTCGGCGATCCTCCCGGGGTTGGTCCAGATTCTCGAGGGGCGGCGAGCCAGCGGTGGGTTCGTGCTTTGGGTTTGGGTGGGCTGCCTGTCGATCTTGGTGCTTCGGTGGGACCTGGTGTTTGATGCACCCCTGGGTCCTTTGGATCACCAGGTGGCCTTCATCACGCTCCTTGCCGGCCTGCTCGGGGCCTGGGCCTGGTCGTTCCGCAACCTGAGAAGGACGCAGCGGAGTCCCCAGTCCGAGGTGACGGGAATGTGGGGGCCGGTATTCCAGTCGTTCAGTGGTTCCCGCCTCGCCGTACTGGGTCTTGTCACTGTCGGCACGGCGTACTTGGTGGCTCTGCTCGTTCCGTTCATCGCTCCGTATGAACCTGGCATCACGGCCGGGCTCGGATCCGACGGCCTGTTGAGACCCTCGCTCGAGCATCCGTTCGGCACGGACCGGCTCGCTCGTGATGTGCTTTCGATGGTCCTGTACGGTGCCCGAATCTCGCTCTCGATCGGGCTCGTCGCTGTGGCCATCAGCGTTACCATCGGGACGGTCTTAGGGGCCGTAGCGGGTTACCTGGGCGGTTGGTCCGACGGTGTGATCATGCGCGTCGTCGACGTTGTGATGGCATTTCCGAGACTGGTCCTCCTCATTGCCGTGGTCGCGTTGTTCGGCTCATCGCTCCTGTTGATTATCCTGGTACTCGGGCTGACCCAGTGGCCATCGACCACGCGGCTCGTACGGGGCGAGGTGTTGAGCCTTCGCGAGCGGGATTTCGTGCAGGCGGCGCGAGCACTCGGGTACTCGCGCGGGCGCATCATCTTCCGACACATCGTGCCCAACGTCCTGGCTCCCGTCATCGTGGCCACCACGCTCGGCATCGGCGACATGATTGTGCTCGAGGCCGGCCTGTCCTATCTCGGGCTCGGCGTGCAGGCAAACGTGCCCTCCTGGGGTGCGATGGTGGCCCACGGACAGAGTAATATGCTGGACGCATGGTGGCTCTCGACCTTTGCGGGACTCGCCATCGTCTTCACGGTGCTCAGCTTCAACCTGGTCGGGGATGGCTTGCGCGACGCACTAGATCCCCGTCTCGAATAGCCATGGACATTGTGACACGCACCCGGGCGGACGAGGCTCTCCTGGAGGTCTCCGAGTTGAGAACCTACCTCCATACCCGCACTGGAACAGCACGGGCCGTAGACGGAGTCAGTCTTCGAGTCGAGCGCGGCGAGTCGTTGGGTCTCGTCGGTGAATCGGGCTGCGGAAAGACCATGACGGCGCTCTCGGTGATGGCGCTCGTGCCCAGTCCGCCGGGTGAGATCCTCCCCGGGAGCTCGATCCGGTTCGAAGGGGAGGAGCTCGTGGGAGCCGCAGAGGCGAGATTGCGGCGCATGAGGGGCAATGAAGTTTCCATGATCTTTCAGGAGCCCATGACCTCGCTCAACCCTGTGCATCGGGTGGGGAGCCAGGTCGTGGAAGCGCTTCAGCTCCACAGGGGGTTGAGGGGGCGCGAGGCTGCCGCGGTCGCGGTCGAGCTCTTGGCCGAGGTCCGGCTCCCGGATCCCGAGGTCCGGTTCGGTGAATATCCCCACCAACTGTCGGGGGGCATGCGACAGCGCGTCATGATAGCCATGGCCCTTTCCTGTGAGCCGCGACTCCTGATTGCCGACGAGCCCACCACCGCGCTCGACGTGACGACTCAGGCGCAGATTCTGGGTCTCCTTTCCGACCTACGGCAGCGACGGGGCATGGCGGTGTTGTTGATCAGCCATGACCTGGGCGTGGTCGCGGAGTTCTGCGACAGGGTCGCCGTGATGTATGCCGGTCAAATCGTCGAGGAGGGCTCCGCACAGGAGGTATTCCATCATCCCAGGCACCCCTACACCCAGGGGCTGCTTGCGTCGCTTCCGGGGAGGCGTTCCAGGGGTACGCGGCTGGCCGTGATACCGGGCGTCGCTCCCAGCCCCAACCTTTGGCCTCACGGCTGCCGGTTTCACCCGCGCTGTGCCTTCGTGATGGATCGGTGCGCTGAGCAAGCTCCCGATCTCCTGCCCATTGCAGGATCCGAAAGGACCGCCCGATGCTGGCTGGAGTCTCCCGAAACCGCGGCCGCACGGGAGGACACGCGAGCATGATCGCCGGCGAGGCCGAGGTCCTCCTCGAGGTCATGGACCTGTCCATGCATTTCGCTGCGCGCGATGGAGCTTCGGGCCGGGTTCGCGGCTTGGTGAGGGCCGTCGACGGCATCAGCTTTACGGTTGGGCGAGGGGAGGCCCTGGGCTTGGTCGGGGAGTCGGGGTGCGGGAAGTCCACGACGGCCCGGTCGCTGCTTCGCCTGCTCGAACCCACGGGCGGGCGGGTGGTTTTCGACGGTGTCGATGTCCTGTCCATGGACGCACGCGCCCTCCGTGCTTTCCGAGGGCGGGCTCAGATCGTGTTTCAAGATCCGTTTGGCTCCCTCAACCCTCGCTTGACGGCCGGCGGCATGCTAGAGGAGGTCCTGCAGGTTCACCATCTGGCCGGGGAGGCCACGGGCCGGCGGCGGCGGGCCGTAGAGTTACTCGAGTTGGTTGGTCTGCGGGCGGAGCACGCGGGTCGATACCCGCACGAATTCAGTGGCGGCCAGCGCCAACGACTCGGGATCGCGCGTGCACTTTCCGTCGAGCCGGAATTTATTGTGCTCGACGAGCCGGTGTCGGCGTTGGATGTGTCGGTGCAAGCTCAGATTCTGAACCTGTTGTCGGACCTCAAGGCCGATCTGGGCCTCGCATACCTGTTCATCGCCCACGATCTGGCGGTGGTCGAGCATTTGTGTGATCGGGTGGCCGTGATGTATCTGGGCAAGATCGTCGAGATCGGCCCCGCCGAACGGCTCTACCGCGCGCCTCGACACCCCTACACGAAAGCCCTGCTCTCGGCTGTTCCTTCACTCGACAGGAAGTCTGAACCCGGTTACGAGCGTACCATGTTGACGGGTGACCCGCCGAGCCCGATGAGTCCTCCCTCTGGCTGTGTGTTTCATCCTCGGTGCTCACACCCGAAGAAGGACGAAGAGTGCCGCCGTGACATGCCTGATCTCGAAGAATGTGGTGAGGGGTGTTTCGTGGCTTGCATCAAGGAGCGGTCACGCCTCGGGGGAGGGGCTTGACAGTCCTGGGGGAGCACGTTCAGTTTCCGGGCCTTCGCGAAAAAAGCAATTGGGAACAGCGAGATTTTCGGCCCCATCATGGCGATGGGGAACACTAGAATTCGACACTGCGGCTGGAGGTCCTTTTGGTGGGTTTCATGCGAGTCTACAGCGCTCTGCTCCAGATTCCAGGGCTTGAAGCACAAGATCAGACTCTCGGCGAGGGACTCGCCTTCATCTGGGACGAGACGGGCTTCATGCGCTGGCCTCTCGGGGCTTGCCTGATTCTCGGTATTGTGATGATCATCTGGAAGTTCTTCGACCTGGCGGCAAAAAGTTCTCGGACTAAGAAGATTCTCGGTGAGGTAGACGAACTCCTCGCCGAGCATCGCATCGACGAGGCGCTCGAGGCCACCAGGAACTCCGACGCTCCTGCCGCAAACATTCTCTATGCTGGGCTTGAACGGCACGAGGAAGGCACCGAGCGGGTCATGAAGGCCATCGAGAACCAGGGGCTTATCGAGTTGAGCAAGCTCGAGAAGGGTCTGGTGGTTCTCGCTACGCTCACGAACATCGCGCCCCTGCTGGGCTTCCTCGGCACGGTGATCGGGATGATCATCGCATTCGAGTCGATCGAAGCCGCGGGTGAGGTCGAGGCGACTCTGGTGGCCGGCGGGATCAAGGTTGCGTTGCTGACCACGGCGGCGGGCCTCACAATCGCCATTCCGGTGAGCATCGCGCACAACTATTTCGTGTCTCGCATCGACAGCCTGGTGATCGACATGGAAGAGTCGGCCCAGAAGATGATCGACGCGCTCCACGCCATGGAGGCGGAACGCGCCGCCGCACGCTGACATCAAGCGCTCCGACGAGTCTCGCAGCGAGGCCACCCTTTTTGGGTGGCCTCGTTTTTTTGTCGCGTCTCCCGAATGAGGTGGATCTCCCCACCACCCGTAGGCGTACGCAAGGAAGCGTCAACAACCTCGAGGAGTGCGAACACCGTGGTGCGAACTTGAAGCGAGCGCTCCTGATTCCCTTTCTGGTCGCCGGCGTTGGGCTAGGCCCGCGCACGAGTCCCCAAGTCCCTGGCCCGACTGAGGCCGCGGCGGATTCCGCCCGCGCGGAAGTCGAGGTGGGCCGGCATTGGCATGCCACGAAGATCCTGAGGCGACTCGCCGAAGACCGTCCTCTACACCCTCCCGAGCTGCTGCTGCTGGCGGAGGCGGAGGCCGGGTGGGGAAATTGGACGGCGGCCCTCGTGATTCTCGATGAGGCCGAATGGCTCGACGATCTCTACGACGGCCGGGGCCTCCTGCTGAGAGCGCGGGCGCTGGAGGAGTCCGGTCGGTGGGGTGAGGCGGCAGACGGATACACGTATTATCTGAACCTGGGTCACGGGAGTCCTTCAGCGGCTACCCGAATGAGGCGGACGAACGCGCTGGATCGGGCCTCGCGTGAGGAGGCGATGCCGGATCTCCGGGCCTTGGCGCGTGCCGAGCCGGTCGCAGCCAGTTGGGTCGCTCTCCAGATGGCTCGCAGGGCCTCGGAGGGAGGAGACCCGGACCGTGTCCGGGCCGTCTTGGCGGTGATCTCCGATCCCGCGGCCCTTTCCCGAGCGTGGAATCTGGTTGCGCGCGCCCACCTTTCCGCGGGTGACACCACGGCTGCGGTGGAGAGCTATGGCACCATGCTTCCCAGCCTCTCTTCGGGCCGCCGAGCGTTCGCCCTACAGACCATCGCCGAGCTCATGTTGGCCACCACCGACTCTGCCGGCGCCTTGGCGGCGGCGGCCAGCTCTTTTGCGTTGCGCTCCAGGGGCGGGAGCGCGGGCCGAGCTGCCAGAATGATCCTCGAGATGGGTGATCCGGGTGCCGAGGAGGCGCTCCCGCTGTCGGTGGCTCTTGCCGCGACGGGTGACGCGCCGCGGGCGCTTCGGGCCGTCGAGATGCATATCGACGGCTGGGATGCGGGCTCGTCGCGCTCGCAGGAGGTGCTTCTCGATCGGGCACGCCTTCTTTCGGCGGTGGGCAGGCACGACGATGCCATCCGTAAGTTCCGGGGCCTCGCCGAGTCGGCTGATGGCGACTTCGAGCTGAGGCTATTGACCGAGTGGCGTACGGTGCGGCGGACCCAAGGCCGGAGGGACGCTGTCCGGACGATCGACGAGTGGATCGTAGAACGTTTTCCGGAGAGCGCCGAGGCTGTCTCCGTCATCTTCTTCAGGGCAGACCAACTCCACGATCGCGGAGACCTCGTTGCCGCCGCGGGCCAATATCGCCGAGCCGCCAATATGGCGCCGGGAGTCGATCGTGCGGGATTGTCTCGCATGCGGTTGGGCCAGATCCACCTACAGCGTAAGGAGTTCGAGGCGGCAGCCGATGTCTACGAGCATTACCTGGAGACTCTCCCGGAGGGAGGCCGCTGGGATCAAGCGGCGTACTGGGCCGCCAGGGCCGCGTACGCCCTGAACGACGAGGCGCGGGCCCGGGGGCATCTCGAGCTTCTGCGGCGACGCTTCCCACTGTCATACTACTCCGCCCTGGCTGCCGACTTGGATGGAACGCCGTTCAGGATGGACTTTCCCGAGGGGTCCGAACCTATGGCGCCGCCGTGGCTTTCCGGGGAACTGGAGACACTCGATCTGCTTCGGGAGGTCGGCCTCGATGAGGCAGCGGAAACGGTCGTCGATCGCTTGGTGGAGCGCTCGGACGAGTCGTTGGACGCGAAGTTCGCCCTGGCAGAGGCGTTCATAGCTCGGGGCCTCACGGTCGAGGGGGTCGGGCTAGGCTGGGACATCCGGGCTCGAGGCCGGCCGCCCGATCTGCGTTTGTTGCGAGTGATCTACCCGTTCCCGTACCGCGAGATCGTGAAGCGAGAGGCCGCCGAACGCGGGGTTGATCCGATCTTTCTCGCGGCCCTGATCAGGCAGGAGTCCGCCTTTTCTGCTGTGATCCGATCGAGCGCCGGGGCGATCGGCTTAATGCAGATAATGCCCGAGACGGGCCGCGAACTCGCGCGTGCGGAGGGCGTCCGGGCCTTCACGGCGGCCACTCTCGAGTTTTCCGAGATCAACGTCCATCTTGGGACCAGATTCTGGGTTGACATGGCGGGACGCTTCGGGGACAATATCCCACTCGCTCTAGCGGCCTATAATGCCGGCCCCAGCCGGGCCAACCGTTGGCGCAACTTCCCCGAGATCGTCGATCCTTCCCGCTTCACCGAGCGAATCCCCTTCAAGGAAACCAGGGGTTACGTGAAGAGCGTTCAGAAATTTCTGGCGGTGTACAGAGTGCTTTACGGAGAGGATGTCGGTTTCTGAGCGGGATTCACCGGTGACGCGGCACGTCCATCTTGCGGTGGTGAGTTGCCCGTTCTAAGCTTGAGATACGGGTGCGACCCGCTGCCTCCTCTCTCCTGCGGGAAGGGCGGACGCAGAGCAGATTAGCCAGACGTAGGAAGGAGTTGCCGAATGTCCAGAGGGACCGTCAAATGGTTCAATGACTCCAAAGGATACGGTTTCATCACCCGACCCGACGGTGATGACGTATTCGTCCACTTTTCGGTAATCGAGGGCGAGGGATTTCGCACTCTGCGCGAGGGTCAGGAGGTCGAATTCGAGCTTCGCGAATCCGAGAAGGGGCTCCAAGCCGCGGTGGTAATTCGCGCCTAACGGGCCGTCGGAGTTGACAAGATGGGCGCCCTGCGGTTCTACGCGGGGCGCCCTTTCTATTTGGTGAGGGTGTCGTCTGTTTGAGCATGGCTTTCCGGCGCCCGGGGCGGCCTCTAGTTTGCGCCTCCATGTCCTTTGAATGGCCAAACTCGTTTTCCAGGATACCAGACGCCGATTGGGTTCAGCAGCCTGTTGAAGCTCTCGCGCTGAACTACGACTCGGTCGAAGCGCACGGTTGGTATGCGAACTTGGACCATACCTTGCACCAGCTCGGTGAGGCGCTCGAGAGCGGCTCTATTCTCATCGATTATTCCGGAGGCACCGGAATCCTTGCGCAGCGTCTGTTGCGTGAGTTCCCCGATCTGGACTGTGGCGTGCTGGTGGTCGACTCGTCGCCGAAATTCCTGAGATTGGCGCTCGAGAAGTTCAGGAACGAGCGGCGCGTGGCGTTTCGGCACATCCGGTATTTGCGGGAGGAGCGTCGGCTCGAGCGCGTCGACGAGGTCGTCGGGTCTGCCGTCTTGGAACGCCGCGTCGAGGCCTTGGTGTCCACGAACGCCGTCCACCTCTACTTCGATCTCGCGGACACGGTTCGAGCCTGGCGGGAGGTGCTCAAGCCGAACGGCAAGGTGTTCATCCAGTCGGGAAACATCCGCCACCCCGAGATGGGCGAGACGGACTGGCTCATCGACGAGACGGTCCACGTGATCCACGAGACGGCTCGAGAGATCGTTCTGCAGGACTCGGGATACGAAGCCTATCGGGACGTATTGACCGACGCGGACTACGTCGAGGCTCACGACACGCTTCGGAACAAGTACTTCTTGCCGGTCCGTGCCCTGGAGTACTACGTCGAGGTTCTCGAGCAGGAGGGTTTTCGGATCACAAGCGTCGAGCGGATGACCATTCCTGCCCGGGTGGACCAGTGGTACGACTTTCTCTCAGTATACCACGAGGGCGTCCTGGGATGGGTCGGCGGTGCCGAAAAGGTCACGGGTAGTCCCACCGCCCAGCGGGTCATCGAGGACAGGCTGTCACTGATGCGCGCCTCCTTGCAGCGCATGTTCGTGGGTCAGAGCACGTTTGGGGCGTCCTGGACCTACATCACTTGTGAGCCTGCCCCTCCCGCCTCGGGCTGAGCGAGCGCCGTGGACATCCCCGAAAAGACCGCCCCTCGACTGTTTCTGATCGATGCCTACGCGCTGATCTACCGGGCGTACTTCGCCTTCATCAACAAGCCTCTGACCAACTCCCGCGGCGAGAATACATCCGCCCCGTTCGGCTTCGTCAACTTCCTGATGGACATCCGGGAGAAACATCAGCCGGACTACCTGGCGGTGGTCTTCGACTCCGGCATGAGCCACCGAGAGAAGGTCTATCCGGAGTACAAGGCCACCCGCGACAAGATGCCCGACGATCTGCGTGACAGCCTGCCGAGGGTTCGTGAGCTGGTGGCCGGATTCAACGATGCTCTCGTCGAGCTGGAGGACTACGAGGCGGACGACGTCATTGCCACGCTTGCCGTCAAGGCACAGCAGGCCGGCCTGGAGACCGTGATCGTCTCGGGCGATAAGGATCTCTACCAGCTCGTGGGTCCGGGCGTGCATCTACTCAATCCCGGCAGGGGGGGGCGCACAGGCGTGGCGGCCGAATGGGTCGATGAACGTAACGTCCACGAAAAGTTCGGTGTTCCCGCGTCCAAGGTGGTGGATTACCTGGCCCTTGTCGGTGATTCCTCCGACAACATCCCGGGTGCGGCGGGCGTCGGCCCCAAGACTGCGGTGAAACTCCTGGAGCAGTTCGGAAGTCTCGATGAAATCCTGGCGCGCGCAGACGAGATCTCCGGGAAGCGAGCCCGAGAATCGCTCACGGAACAGGCTGACCAAGTGCGCCTTTCCAGGCAGCTCGTAACGCTGATGAAGGATCTAGACGTCGACCTGAACCTGGAGCGTCTTCGGGTCGGCGAGCCGAACCGTGAGCGGCTGCACAAGCTCTTCGTGGAGTTGGAGTTCCGCCGGCTCATCGAGCAGTTCGCACCCGGTGGGAGCCCGGATGCGCCGGTCGCGGAAGAACGCATCGAGCTCACGACCCATCTCGTCACGGAGACTGGGGCCGCCACGAAACTGGCGGCCCAGATCCGGGAAAGTGGACGCGTGGCGTTGGCCGTATACGCCTCTGGCTCCGATCCGCACCGCGCACACGTCGTGGGCATCGGGCTAGCGGTGGAGCCTGGCGAGACCCACTACCTGTCCTTCGCCCACTCACCTCCCGGCGAACTGGACCTCGGACTCGGTGGAGACGATGTGGCCAATCTTCCCGCGCTCGACTCACCGGCCATGAGGCCGTTCGTCGACATGCTGGAGGACCCGGCCGTGGCCAAAGTCGGAGGGGATCTGAAGACCGACATGGTCCTCTTGGCGGGCGCTGGAGTGACGCTCGGCGGGGTCTCTTTCGACGTGGGGGTCGCGTCGTACGTGCTCGATCCGAGCCGCCGCAAGCACACGCTCGACGCTCTCGCTCAGGACCTTCTGGGAGTAGCTCCGACCCCCTATGCCGAGGTGGTGGGAACCGGCCAAAAGCGCATATCCTTCGCCGAGGTCGACCAGGCTCGGGCGACGGCATACGGGGGCCAGGGTCCTGAACTCGCGTTACGGCTGTTCGAGCGCTTTGCTCCCCAACTCGATGAACACGGCCTCACCAGACTGTTCGTCGACCTCGAGATGGCGCTGATTCCGACGCTCGAACGCATGGAGCGGGCCGGAATTCGGATCGACGATGGTTTCTTCAATGCGATGAGCGAGCGGCTCGAGCGTGACCTCAAGGTCATCAGAAGGGATATCTACGAGGTTACGGGCGAGGAGTTCAACCTAAACTCCACGCAGCAGCTTCGTGAGGTCCTGTTCGAGAAACAGCAGCTTCCGGTGCTCAAGCGCACCAAGACGGGTGCGTCGACGGACTCCTCAGTGCTCGAAGAACTCGCGGCGATGGGCCACGAAGTGCCACGGCTCATGATGGAGTATCGGGAGCTCGAGAAACTCAGGTCCACCTATGTGGACGCCCTTCCCCAGCTCGTGAACCCCAGGACCGGGCGCATCCACACACGCTTCAACCAGACGGTTGCGGCGACGGGCCGCCTGTCGTCGTCCGAGCCGAACCTGCAGAACATTCCCATTCGGACCGACCTCGGCCGAGAGATCCGCAAGGGGTTCGTTCCCGCTGACGGCTATCTGTTCTATGGGGCCGACTACTCCCAGGTGGAGCTGCGCGTACTGGCGCACTTCTCGGGAGACGATGCCTTCGTCACTGCGTTCAAGCAGGGAATCGACGTCCACAGGCAGACGGCCTCCGTGATTTTCGATGTCGCTCTGGACGAGGTCACGGCGGAGATGCGAGGACAAGCCAAGACGATCAACTTCGCCACGCTTTACGGTCAGGGAGCCTTCTCCTTGGCGAAACAACTCGGGATCGAGCGAGAAGAGGCACAGGCCTTCATCGACCAGTACTTCGAGCGCTTTGCTGGGGTGCGGTCGTTCCTGGATTTACAGATCGAGATGGCGAGGGAAAAGGGATACGTCGAGACCCTCTCGGGCCGGCGCCGGTTCATACCCGAGCTGCTGGCCAAGAACTGGAACATCAGACAGTTCGGCGAGCGCATCGCCCAGAACACGCCCATCCAGGGTACGGCGGCCGACATGATCAAGCTCGCGATGATCGACGTCCAGGCTGCCCTCGACGAGGCCGACACAGGAGCGCGCATGTTGCTCCAGGTGCACGATGAGTTGCTCTTCGAGGTCCCGGAGGGGGAAGAGGATGCCCTGGCGGCAATCGTCATCGAGAAAATGGAGGGCGCCATGGAACTCAACGTGCCGCTCGTGGCCGAGGGTGGCGTGGGACGGAGCTGGTACGAGACGAAGGGCGCCTGATCCCCACCCCTCGACAAACGGCGTATCCCTCCATGGGTACGCCCCTCGCAGGCCTTCACCTTCCGTGCACGATTAGCGTCCTCGCTGATGACCGTGAGGACCCCGCGATACCGTCACACCCGAGGGGATGGAGGCATTCCATGAGCCGTAGTGTGAATAAGGTCACCCTGGTCGGACACGTCGGCCAGGACCCTGATGTCCAGGAGACCAAGAGTGGCACCAAGGTGGTTCACCTGTCGCTGGCCACGAACCGCCCGCCGTTCGGCGACGACCCGCAAGAGGTCACCGACTGGCACCGACTGACGCTGTGGAACCGGCTGGCCCAGTTTGCCGAGGAGCACGTGTCACAGGGAGACAGGATCTACGTGGAAGGGCGGCTGGAGTACGACTCCTACGAACGCGACGGGGTAAAGATTCCGACGGCCGACGTCAATGTGCGCGAGCTCGTGTTGTTGTCACAGCGCGCGGCCGTGGCCGAAGTGGCGTAGGAACTCAGCGCCCCTAAAGCCAGCGCCAGAAGCCGTGGTTCACGGAGAGGATGAACTCCCATTCGCCTCCGTTTACGCCCCTGGCGGCGTCGAGCCGTAGAATGTCCCAGCCGAGACCGAGGCCTGCGCCGACCGAGTTCTTGAGTCCGTTGGTGGTTTCTCCGGTCCAGTTCTGAGGCAAGCGGTCGTGGTCCAACCCCGTTACGCCGCTGGATGCGAACAGGCGGAGACGGAACCAGGGGGTCAGGATGGCCTGTGTGGCCTCGATGCGCACGAGCGCCATCCTGTCCCCCTCGAAGGAGCGATAGCCGTAGCCCGGCAGGGTGTGACGGCCACCCAGAAGGAAGAGCATCTGCGCCG
The DNA here is from genome assembly GCA_022561145.1 of Gemmatimonadota bacterium. Taxonomy (GTDB): domain Bacteria; phylum Gemmatimonadota; class Gemmatimonadetes; order Longimicrobiales; family Gaopeijiaceae; genus JACZXQ01. The sequence continues at coordinate 57,066 of JADFRS010000001.1, read as the reverse complement.
GGGCTGCCCCGCCCCAGCCTCCATGCACGTCGGCCGTCATATTGAATGCACTCGACGGGCGTGCGGACCGCCATTCCCAGGACACGAGTACCGACGCGAACGTTTGGTATTCGAATCGGCCGAGTCGAAGCGTCGCGCGGGGAAGCGGGCTAAAGCGGCCCGTGGGCCGCGGCGTCGCATCCAGTTGCAGCCACAGCCCGTCACCCTCGTCGATGCGCCGAACGGGGCGCACACTGGACGACCCTTTTCCGGTGACGACATCCTCCGCGGAGCGGTGCCGTTCCCAGTGTCCCGAGATCCGGAGATGCCCCCCCGTGACGGGGAGGCTGTGCGCAACGCTAAGGCCCGACGAGAAGTACGGATCCGTGAAGTCCTCTTCCTCAGCCAGGGCCGAGAGGGTGTTGAGCACCCCGGAAGCGCCCTTGATGGGGCCCACGTCCCGCAGGTCGTTCAAGGTGGCGCGGAAGTAGGGTCCCACATGAGCCTCGTCCGCGCCGACGTAGACCGAAGCGTGAGGCTTGTTGCGGCCGAAGGCGTACCCTCCGAAGCTCTTGAGCCTGAGCGCCCCCCCCCCGGCCCGCAACGACATGCCGAGGCCGTTGAAATAGCCCTCGGCTCGGGTGTACCGAACCACCGACGTCAGCGACGGGAGGTAGAGCCTTGAAGGCGCGAGTCCGCTGACGTAACGGCGGCCGGCCATTCGCACGGCCTCTCTGCGGATGTCGCTGAGAGCGGGTGCGGGCGCGAGTCCCTCCTCGTCGAGTTGGTCGTAGAGGCCGGACTCGAACTGAAAGTCCTCGAGGTTGGCGGCCGCGGTGACCCGAGCCATCCCAAAGAGGCCATCGGGAAGCTCCTGGTTGAACCGGTAGCCGCGAATGTCGAACCGGCCCCTGATTACGCCGCCCGACACGAACTCGAATAGGGGCACCTCGCGCCGGATCTCCACCTCCTGGCGGTAGGGGAGCCAGTACTTTGCGTCCCACACGCTGTTGTCCAGCGAGATGCGGATGTAGTCCAGATGGCTGTCGACATAGGAGGCCGGCGTGAACGTGAAGTTCATGCGCACGATCGCGCCCGTCCCTCGCTCCAGAAAGACGCTCCCGATGATTCCGGGTGCGTCGAGGTTCTTGGGACGGACCTGCAGCTCGTAGACCCGAAGCTCGGCGGTCGGGCCTGCAAACGTCAGCGTGAGCGAGTCCGCCAGCCGGAAGTCGTAGACCGAATCCGAAGCTGGGGCCACAGGGTGAATGACGGCCTCGACCTCATCCCCGTCGCCCATCCGGATCCTGTCACCGAAGTCATCCTGGACGACGGTGAGGTGGTCCAGGTGGTATTTGATGTTTGTCGGAAGCTTCTTCTCGTCCCTCAGCCCTACGATCCGCTGGCGGGTGTCGCTCGGGGCGCGCCAGTAGATGTCGAGAGCGATTTGGTCTGTCTTGACGAGCGTGCGCTCATTCGTATCGGCACGGTCTAGAAAATAATAGACGTAACCCCGCGCCTCGGCGGAATACGAGCGAAAGGCGGGATCCACCGACGTTTCATGGCGAAGAGATCTAGCCAGAGCGATCAACTCGAGCGCGCGCTCCGAATTCCACGCGGTGTCGGCATTCTGCGCCTCCAGCGACCAACCCAAGGGGACCAGGAGGGTAAGCGCGGTTAGCGCCGACGTAGGGGAGTATCCTCGGAGGCGTCGAAGCATGGGAGGTGTTACATCGGTGCCCAGAGGGCGGTTCCGATTAGGCGCATGGCCCGGTCCTCAACGAGAAGGGCCCCGCCTCTTGGAGACGGGGCCCTGGGGTGTTGCCGCGTGCTTGGACTAGTTGGCGGTCCAGAAGCCGGACAGGGACTCACCATGTGGGCTCTCGCGAAGCTTCTCGAACGCACGGTTCCGGATTTGTCGGATGCGCTCGCGGGTGACCCCGAGCAGCGACCCGATTTGCTCTAGCGTCCGCTCCTCACCGTCGTCCAGGCCATAGTAGAGGTAGAGGATCTTGCGCTCGCGCTCCGTGAGGTAGGCGTCGAACATCCCCTCGAGATAGTCGCGGCGCGCGATGGCCTCGACGTCCTGCTCGATGTCCCCTGCGTCGGCTCCAGCAAAGCGCTCACCAAAGCTCGCGCTGTCCCGATCGCTACGGTCGATGGGCGCGTCGAGACTGAGCTCGCTCGCGGCCACCCGGCGCAGCGCCCGCAGGGTCTCCTCGGGTTCGCCCATCTCCTTCGAAAGCTCTTTGATCGTCGGAGAGCGGCCCAACTGCTGCGTGAGCTGCGTGTCGGTGCGCGCGAGCTTGACCAGGTTCGAGTTTTGGTTGAGCGGAATCCGTACAGAGCGCGTCTGTTCGGCCAGAGCCTGAAGTACGGTCTGGCGGATCCACCACACGGCGTAGGAGATGAACTTCACGCCCTTGTCGGGATCGAACTTCTTCACGGCCTTGAGCAGGCCTTCGTTGCCGATACACACCAACTCGGCCAGGCCCAAGCCGCGGCCCTGATACTTTTTCACGTAGGAGATCACGAACCGGAGGTTCGCGGTAACGAGACGCTCGGCGGCTTCCTTATCGCCGGTGCGGGCCCTGCGTGCCAGCGCCCGCTCTTCCGCGGGGTCCTGGATTAGGGGGTATTTCTCTACGTCTTGCAGGTACTGATCGAAGGAGTCCAGGCCTCGGGAAGTTGAAAACATGCGTTTTGATCAACCTCGTCTTTGGGTTCGAGCGGCCCTCGGCGCCGCCGGCGACAAAATCGTCCCCGTCGGCAGAGCTCGAGCTAAGAGAAGAAGCCCAAAGAGCTTAGCATCACTGGCGAGGAAGAGGGTCAAACTTATAAAAACCTGTTTCTAGAGTCAAAGGTTTTTTTCAGCGTCGGCACGGGTGTTTCGCCTCCCGGACAGACAGTGGCGCAAACACGAGAAAGTCAGAGCGAGAAAGCCCTCAAAGACAGGCTCGCATTGATCCCTCCGAAGCCGAAGGAGTTCGTGACCGCGGTGTCCACGGTTGCTTCTCTCCCTTCGTTTCCGACGTAGTCGAGATCACATCCTTCCCCACGGGTATCGAGGTTCAAGGTGGGAGCGACCCATCCCCGCTGGATAGTGAGTGCGCAGATGCCCGCCTCGATCGCGCCAGACGCACCGAGTGCGTGCCCGTAATAGGGCTTGGTGCCCGACACCAGGACCTTGTCCGCCCAGTCGCCCAACACGGAGTGGATCACGCGCGTCTCTGTAGCGTCGTTGAGGGGGGTGGAGGAGCCGTGGGCGTTCACGTAGTCGACCTCGTCCGGGGCAATCCCGCCGATGGCGATTGCCTCGGCCATGGCGCGTGCGGCCTCGGCTCCGTCCGGACGGGGGGCCGCCATGTGGTGTGCATCATTGGACGTGCCGAACCCTCTGATTTCCGCGTAGACGTGCGCGTCCCGCGCCTGCGCGTGGGCCTCGCTCTCGAGAATGAGCACGCAGGCGCCCTCGCCCATCACGAAGCCGTCCCGATCCTCGTCGAAGGGGCGGCAAGCCCTCGACGGCTCATGGTTGCGCGCGCTCATCGCCCGGATGAGCGAAAACGCGCCGAACGAGAGGGGTCCGAGGGGCGCCTCGCTCCCACCGGCGACCGCCACGTCGACGATGCCCGCCCGAATGAGGCGCCACGCATCGCCGATGGCGATGGTTCCCGAAGCGCAGCTCATGGCGTTGGTGGAATTCGGCCCGGTGAAGCCGAACTCGATGGCCACGTTGCAACTCGCTGCACCGCAGAAGACTCCGAGAGCCAGGCGGGGGCTGACCGATTTCAAACCCTTGCTCAAGAATTTCGGGAACTCTTCTTCGGCCTGGATGATCCCCCCCAAGGCGGACCCCATCTGGACCGCCACACGTTCCGGCTTCAATTGGGATGCCCGGAGTTCGGCGTCCGCGAGCGCCAGGCCCGTGGCGGCCACCGAGAATTGGCCGAATCGGTTGAGACGGCGGGCCTGGGTTCTACCCATATAGTCTTGAGGGTCGAAGTCCTCGATCTCGGCGGCCAGGCGAGAACGGTAGGACGAGACGTCGAAACGGGTCACGTCGCGCACGGGTGACGACCCGCGGTGGAGACCTGCCCACAAGCGGTCCACTCCGATCCCCGACGCGGTGATCGGGCCGATCCCGGTGATCAACACTCTGTTGGGTGCGTCGCGCCCGTCAGTCGTCATCGGAGTGCCACCTGTTCTGCCGCATGGGCGACACCCGCCAGGGTTCGCCTGGCGATGTGGCTGACGAACTGGGGCCCGATCACGAGGTTGGCCGCCGGTCGCCCGATGAGGGGCCACGCGGGGCCGGTCCACTCGTGCACGATCCGGATTCGGGTCTTGCCGTCAGGCAACTCGTCGACCTCCCAACGCACATCCATGCCTTTCGTGACTCCGCCTACGTGCTTGTAGAAGACCCGCCGGTTTTCGGCATCGTGATCCATCTCGGAGAGCCACCACGTAGGGTAGCCGAGCGGCCCAAAGGGGCGCCACGCAGCCATCTCGACCACACCTTTGGCGAATCCGTCCTTGTGGTGGAACCGTACCCAACGGTAGTGGGGCAGGATTTCCGGCCAACGCTCGACATCGGCCGCCGCCTGGAAACACGCGTCGGCCGGAGCAGTCGTGATGGTTTCGTCGATCGTCAGCATTGGAATCCTCGAACACCGGGGGGCAGTGTAACTTCGTGGCCAGGGCGGGTGTGGTCCAGACTACCTTCCCGGTGTGATCGTCGGCTCCACTGGACCACCACGGGTTCGGAGCGCCGGGTTCAGGAGAGAATACGGCGTGGCGACGTCACCGGTAAGGCGAATCAACGCGTCTCCGACCGCGGGGACAAGCTGTAAGCCCCCGAACACCAGGCCCCGGACTCGTCGGCGGGACACGACGCCCTCGATGACTCGCTGGATACCGCGGCCTACCCTGAAGGCTCGATGAAGTCGGGCCTCGTACGGTGCCAGGCTCGCTCGGGAGAGGGGTGGGGGAGGGCCTCCTGATGGTCGCCGGCCGCCGGCCCGGCGTAGCGCCCTGTCGATGACCGGGGCAGCGAGCTCAGCGGACAGCAAGGCTCGGTAGATACCCTGTCCGGTGAGTGGATCGTAGTAGCCCGCCGCGTCGCCCACCAGCAGCACGCCATCGGAAACCGCCCGGCGCCGCGGCACGTCGAACGGACCGCTGCACCAAGGCCCCTCCAGCACCATCGGCTCCGAGTCCCAGCCCAGCCCCGCGGTCGTGAATGCCTCCTGAAAAAACTCCAAGGGCCTGCCTGCCAGCGAGCGTCCCCAGCGGGCGGAATCGACCACCACCGTGCCGTTCCACAGCTGCCGGTCGGCGTGCACCGGCGCCAGCCCTATGGTACCAAAGCCTCCCATCCAGAGGAGTCCGCTCCGTCGCGTGGGGCCGGAGCCGCTCAGCCGGCACGTGATAGAAACCTTTCTCCGCAGCGGTACGGGATCGGTCCGGTTGATGGCGCGCGCCACGACCGACCGAAGCCCGTCTGCGCCCACGATGAGTGGCGCGGTTCGGCAAGCGGAGTGGCCGTCGGCCTCCCGGGTCACTACCGCGAGTTGCTGTGGGCCCCCTCCTGATCCGCTCGTCGGGGCTGGTCCACGTTGCGACTCGATGGCCCGCACCGTGACGCCCTCATGAAGGCGGGCGCCGTGCCGCACGGCTTCACCCACCAGTGCGGCGTCCAGATCGGCCCTCGGGAGGCCCAGGCCAAAGCCGTCCTCCATCCGGAAGCGTGTATCGACCTGGTGACCCTCTGCGGTGCGAAGGTACCAGCCCTCGAGGCGGGCCGGGCGCAGCGCAAGAATCGAGTCCAACAAGCCGAGTCGGGAGAGCGCGCGCACGCCACCTGGATTGACGCACTCCCCGCACGCCTTCGGGCGCGGGTGGAATGCCCGTTCGAGCATCGTCACCGACCAGCCCCGGCGCCTCAACAGAATGGCGAGAGCGCTTCCGGCCGGTCCCGAGCCCACGATCAGGACGTCGGGCGTGGACCGCCTGGGAGCGTGGGAATGCCCACCCTTCACGAGGCGACGCTCCCTAATCCCACGACACCTCCGCTGAGCACCACCCGATAGAAAAAGTGTCGCCGCACACGAACATTCGTGAGGCCTGCCTCCCTCCCGACCGCCAACAACTCCTCGGCCGTGAACGAACGCCGGACCGACGCCGGGCCGTCGAAGCGGGCGAGCCGGTCGTTACGCCACAGTGTCTCCGCCAAGAGCTGAGCGCCGAGGTAGTTCGGCCTTCTACGCTCGAGATCGTTCACGAGCACCAAGCCGTGGCTGACGCGTGCCATCTCACGCACCAGACGTACGGCCCCGCCGTCGTCGAAGTGGTGGATCGTGAGCATGCAAACCACCGCGTCGAAGGTATCGTCGGGGAACGGGAGTGTGAGCCCGTCACCGCGCACCAGAGGGAGGCCCTTGGGCGACGCCGCATTGGCAACGGAGATGGTCTGAGGATTCGGGTCGAGCCCGATTACGTTCCACCGGCATCCACGCTTTTCGGACCATGCACGGATGCGGGCCGGGGTGCGTGCATTGCCGGTTCCAACGTCGAGCACCCTGGCTCGCGGGGCTGCGCTGAGTAGCGGCTCGAGGTGGGCCTCGAGTGCTCGTTGTCCGCCCAGCCACCTGTTGGCCTGCGACATCTTCGTGAGGGAGTCGGCCAACTCGTCGAGGTTTTGGACCGGCCCGTCCACGAGCTCGAGCTCCAACGTCCGGGGCGGCATCGAGCCGAGCGCAGATAGACCCACGGCAGCGTCGTCCTCAGCCCCCCGCCGGGCCCGGCAGGATTGTCGATGCCACGCCGGCTCGCCGGCTCCGTTGCATCTGCCCGTCGGCGAAGCCAATGCGGAAGCCCAGGAATTCCAGTGCGGTAAACCGAAGCATCGGTGCGCGGAACGCGTTGGGCCCGTTCGCGGGCACGGCGATGTCTATCCGCGCGACGCTGCGCGTCCCCTTGGGGAATCCCAGCCGTATGCCGGCTCCCACGGTGGATTGCCAGCCGGAGTCCATGCCGAAGGGTACATCTCCCTCCCACGTTCGCCCCAGGTCGCCGAACACCGTCAGGCCCAGGTCAAGCATTCCTCCGCCGGTCCACCCCAAGAGGATCCGGTCCTCGATGGTGGCGACCACCCGCCGGCCGCCAGGGAAGCGGTCCAAGTGGAATCCGCGGAGCTGCTCGGGTCCGCCGAGCGTGAGCTGGAGCGGGGAGTCCATGTTCCAGCCGCCCGCGGCCGACAGGCGGGCGAAGACCGTGTGGCGGCCGGAAGCCCCTCTCGGCCGCCAGTACACGTAGGCGTCGGCCTCCGCGAGCACGTCGCGCCAGCCCGTCCTGTCCACCGGCTCATCGTCCGAGAAATGCCGACCCTCGATTGTCACGCCCGCCGTGAGGATCCACCGGCCGGGGGCGACACCCCCGAACAGGCGGAGGCGCGTGAAGATGTCGTCGACCTCCCTCGGTCCGTCGGAGTCCAGGAATCCAATGCTCTTACCAAACGTGAGCGCGATCTCCGTCCCCAGCGGCACGTCTTGGACTCCCCTCAGCGCGTCGAGGCCGATCTCCCTCTGGAATCGGATGTTGCGCTTGCCGATCAGGAAATTCAGGCGGGTGGTCTCGGTCTCACGGGTAAGTCGTAACGCCTCAGCGGCGAGCTCGGGCGCCGCGGGCGTCCGGTCCCCGAAATCGCTGTCGGTGACCGCCTCGACCCGGTTGGCCACGTCCGGAAAGCGCAGCTCCTCTCGCGATATGCCGATGCCGAACAGCGTGAGGCTTCCCGGTGGCCCCACCCGAGCCGCCACCGTCACTTCGGCTCGCTCCGTCTCGAAAGGGAGCACCACGTGCGACAGGGTGGGGTGATCCTCGAGAGCGTACGAGAACAGATCCTCGCGGCGGGAGTAGACCTCGCGGGCGGCCCAGTGTCCTACTTCGCCCACGAACGGGTATGTGAACCCCTGGCTCTCGAAGCCCCCGATCCGCGTGGTACCCAACAGCAATGAGCTGTTCAGGCGTGTACCGAATGTGCGAGGAAGTCCAATGCTCCCGCCGACATCACGCAGTTCTCGGCGATTCCGCCAAAAGCCGCCGAGCAGCACGCCTCTGCCCAAGAAGTTCTCCTCGGCGACATTGATACCCTCGAAGTCCACGCCGGTATCGAAGCGGAAGAGGAGGTCGACCCGCGTGGACCACTCGTCCTGAGTGTCGACCACGATGTGCTGTGAGCCGTCGGGCTGAAGGACAGCGTACACATCGACTCTCGCCAGAAAATCATATTGACGAAGAATGCGCTCCGACTCTTCCAGCAAGAAGGTGTCGACGCAGTCACCGACGCGCAGCAACAGCTCGGCCTCGAGAAAACCCGGTTTCGTACGGGAGTGCAAGGAGTTCGCGATGCTGTACGCCCACCTGCCCCGGGTGTCCTCACCGATCTGTGACATGTCGAAGATGGAGTGCGAGTCGACGAAGATGTTCGAGATCCGGCCGTTCGGACATTCCTGGGCGGAGGCGTCGTGAGCAGACACGGCCAGCGCACCCAAGCACCATGCGAAGAAGGCGAAAAATGGACAGGGAGAGAATGGCATGGTCATTAGGATACACCCCCTGCCCGCTCGACGTGCCAGGCTCGCCTGCGCCGGCGAGGGGAAGGACCATGTCGGCGCCACCGATTGACCCCCGATTTTGCCTCGGCTACGATATTCACTCCTGACTACTCAACCAAACGAACGGTACCATGGATAAGCGGCGCGAAGCTGCCCTCGATTATCACTCCCAGGGCCGGCCCGGCAAGATCGAAGTCGTACCCACCAAACCGGTGAAGACGGCGCGCGAACTCAGCCTGGCCTACAGCCCCGGGGTCGCCGAACCTTGCTTGGAGATCCACAAGAATCCCGACGATGTGTTCCGGTATACCGCGCGTGGTAATCTGGTTGCGGTGGTGTCAAACGGCACCGCCGTGCTGGGCCTGGGAAACATCGGTCCCCTGGCGGCCAAGCCGGTCATGGAGGGGAAAGGCGTCCTTTTCAAGAAGTTTGCTGGCATCGACGTGTTCGACCTCGAGATCGCGTCCGAGGACCCAGAGGAGATCATCAAGTTCTGTGAACTTCTCGAGCCCACCGTCGGTGGCATCAACCTCGAAGACATCAGCGCGCCCGCATGCTTCATCATCGAACAGCGCCTGAAGGAGACTGCTGGCATCCCGGTCTTCCACGATGATCAGCACGGGACCGCGATCATCGGTGGCGCGGCTCTGCTCAACGCGATCGAGGTTGCCGGCAAGAAGATCGAGGATGTTCGTGTGGTGTTCAGCGGTGCCGGCGCCTCGGCCCTCGCCACGGCGGCGCACATCATCCAACTCGGAGTGGATCCGGATAAGATCCTTATCGCCGACAGCAAGGGCATCATCTACGAGGGCCGTGAGGAGGGGATCAACGAGTACAAGGCGCGCTTCGCGAAGAAGACTTCCCTTCGGACGCTGGCCGACGCCATGGACGGCGCCGACGTGTTCATCGGCCTTTCGGTAAAGGGCATCGTGGATGCGGACATGGTCGCCTCCATGGCCAAGGACCCGATCATCTTTGCGCTCGCCAATCCCGATCCGGAGATCACGCCCGAAGAGGTGGCCGAGATCCGGGACGACGCGATCATGGCCACGGGCCGCTCGGACTACCCTAACCAGGTGAACAACGTCCTCGGCTTCCCGTTCATTTTCCGCGGTGCGTTGGACGTGCGTGCACGGGCGATCAACGATGAGATGAAGCTCGCTGCTACGCATGCGCTTGCGGATCTGGCGCGTGAGCCCGTGCCGGAGGATGTCACCAGAGCCTATGGCGGCGAGGAGTTCGAGTTCGGGCGCGAGTACTTGATTCCGACCCCCTTCGACTCGCGCGTGTTGTTCTACGTGGCGCCTGCCGTCGCAAAGGCCGCCATGGATAGCGGCGTGGCGCGTGTCCAGTTGGACCTCAACGAGTACCGCGACCGCCTGCGGGGCAGCTTGGGGCCGGGCCGCGAGGTCATGCGGGGATTGGTGAACCGGGCCCGCCGCGATCCCCAACGGGTCGTTCTGATCGACGGCTACAACCTCCAGGTGATCCAGGCCTGTGCACAGATCGTGGAGGAGGGCATCGCCCAACCGATTCTGATTGGACGGCGCGGGAAACTCCAGGATATCAGCGAACTCCATGGCATCAGCTTGGATGGAGTGCAGATCGTGCACCCCGTCGATGATGAGGAGACCCGCCACCGGTACGCGGCCGAGCTCTATCGCATGAGGCTCAGGAAGGGCCTCACCCAGGCGGAGTCCCGCTCCAAGATGTACCAGCCCCAGTACTTCGGCGGCATCATGGTCCACCTCGGTGACGCCGACGCCATGGTGGGCGGCATCGAGCTGCACTATCCCGAGATGCTCAGGCCGGCGCTTCAGATTCTGGGACGGGCGGAGGGGGTGAGCCGGGTGGCGGCTCTCTACATGGTGGCTCTTCCCAACCGACAGCTCCTGTTCTTTGCGGACACGGCTGTGAACATCGACCCCGACGCGGAGGCGCTGGCCGAGATCGCCGTCCTGACGGCGAAGTTCGTCGAGGAGCTCGGCCTCCAGCCCCGCATCGCGATGATCTCGTTCTCCAACTTCGGATCGGCGTCGCACGCGGAGACTCAGAAGGTCCGTGCGGCCGTGAAGCTGGTGCGCGAGCGCCGCCCCGACCTCGAGGTGGACGGAGAGATGCAGGCCGACACGGCGGTGAACTGGTCCACGCTCAGCACGACCTATCCGTTTACGGAGTTGACCGGACCGGCCAACGTGCTGGTCTTCCCGACGCTCACTGCGGCCAACGTCTCGTACAAGCTTCTCGAAGAACTGAGCGAAGCCGAAGCGATCGGCCCGGTGTTGCTGGGAATGAGCAGGCCGGTGCAATTCCTACAGCGCGGAGCGACCGTGGACGACGTCATCAATCTGGTCACGCTGGCATGTGTGGACTCGCAGGCCCGTTCTGGCCAAAATTAGTGTTTTGAGGAATACTTGGAGGATCTGGAGGACATGGCGACGCAGGTAAGTGAAAGCCCATCGGTGATCGGCGGGAAAAGCAAAGTGGGACTCGAGTCTCACGGACTGACACCCACCGGCGTGGTTCACTGGAACCTCTCTCCGGCGCAGCTCTACGAGAAGGCGCTCGAGCGGGGCGAAGGCCGTATCGCCCACATGGGTGCATTCACCGCCGTCACGGCGCCGCACACCGGGCGCTCGCCCAACGACAAGTACACCGTGCGGGACGCAGCGTCGGAGTCTTCGGTCGACTGGGGCGAGGTCAACGTCCCGCTCAGCGAGGAGCACTTCAGGGCGCTCCGAGACGACGTGCTCGAGTTCCTGGGCGGCCAGGATCTGTTCGTGCGGGATGCGCGCGTGGGATCCCATCCGGAGCACGGGTTGTCCGTGCGGGTGATCACGCACAAAGCGTGGCACAACCTGTTCGCCTACAACATGTTCCTGCGGCTGTCGCCTGAGGAGTTGGACGGATTCGAGCCGGAGTTCACCGTGCTGCACGCGCCGGGGTTCACGGCCGATCCGGAAAAGCACGGCACGAACTCCGGCACCGCGATCGCAGTGAGCTTCGCCGAGCGCCAGATCGTGGTGGCGGGCAGCAATTACGCCGGCGAGATCAAGAAGTCGATCTTCTCGGTGATGAACTTCATGCTTCCCGACCAGGGTGTGCTGCCCATGCACTGCTCGGCCAACGTGGGGCCCGACGGCGACGTGGCTCTGTTCTTCGGTCTCTCCGGAACGGGGAAGACCACGCTCTCGGCCGATCCCGACCGTGGCTTGATCGGTGACGACGAACACGGCTGGGGACGGGACGGCGTGTTCAACTTTGAGGGCGGTTGCTACGCCAAGACGATCCGCCTGTCCGAGGCCGGTGAGCCCGAGATCTACCAGGCCACCCAGATGTTCGGGACGATTCTGGAGAACGTGATCCTCGACGAGGACACGCGGGAGATCGACTTCGACGACGGGTCGATCACAGAGAACACGAGGGCCTCCTACCCCATCGACTACATCCCGAACGCCGTGATTCCGGGCCGGGCCGGTCATCCCAAGAACGTGGTGTTCCTGACCGCCGACGCGTTCGGCGTGCTTCCTCCGATCTCCAAGCTGACGCCCGAGCAGGCCATGTACCACTTCCTCTCGGGCTACACGGCCAAGGTCGCCGGAACAGAGCGTGGGATCACCGAACCCAAGGCCACGTTCAGCTCGTGCTTCGGAGCGCCGTTCCTGCCGAGACACCCGAGCGTTTACGCCGAGATGCTGGGCGAACACCTCGAGAACCACAGGGCGAACGTTTGGCTCGTGAACACCGGCTGGACGGGCGGCGGTTACGGCGTCGGCGAGCGCATGAAGCTCAGCCACACCCGCACGATGGTCAGTGCCGCCCTGGCGGGAGAGCTGGCAGACACGGCCACCGAGACCGACCCGATCTTCGGGCTGGAGGTGCCTGCGGAGGTGGCCGGCGTGCCGACCGAGGTGCTGCGCCCGCGGCAGACCTGGGCGGACGGAGCGGCCTACGACAAAGCGGCCGGAGAGCTCGCCGCGATGTTCCGCGCGAACTTCCAGCGCTTCGAGGAGCAGGTGCCCGCCTCCGTGAAGGAGGCGGGCCCGAGGTAGCTCGGCGGGAAGCGGGGCCCTACGCCACCTTCCGACGTCTGCCCATCGCGATGGCGATCGTCAGGAAGAAGCTGATGACGCCCAGCGAGATGATGATGGCTTCCAGGCTCGGCATGGGTCCCATGCGGTAGACGCCGAGCCGTGCCTGGGCCCAGCCCATGACCCATGCTCCGATCGGCAGGCCGAAGGCCGCCTGGAAGGCGATGTCCACGTCCTGGTCGGAGGTCCAGAAGCGGCCGAAGGCTTCCCGTCCGAATTCCTGTTCGAGGTCGTAGAAGAGGCTTTCCTCGTAGGTGTAGAACGGGCCATTCATCAAAGCCAGGTGAACGAAAGCAGGGAGGTCTGGGCCAAATCTGTATCGGGCGGGGCGCTTGACTTGGAGTACCGATTCGCGGCACGCTTGCTCGTCTCCGGCAAGGCAGTTATGGGCGCCGGGTGTAACTCGCCCCCGAATGCCAAACAGTCCCTGGTTCCCTATCTTAATGAACAATCTCTCCGATCGGCTTAGTCCAGCGGGCGGGCTCCGAATCAACAATCTCTCCATTCGGCTTAGTCCAGCGGACGGGCTCCGCGCCGGGACATGCCGCATGGCAAACTGGGCGGCGCCCTGGCTCAGCCACGACCTGATCGCCGGCCCGGGCGTGCCATGAATCAGGAACTGGGCGCAGGGTCCAAGCGTGGTCCCTCTGCGCTGGTTGAGCATGAGACATACCATGCGATCCCCGGTCCGGAGGGTATAGAATTCCGTGGTTGTGGTTGTGCCGCGCCCCTCGAACAACTCGTGGTTGCCGGAATACACGTTGGGCCGCGCCACGGCGAACAGATACTCGGCGTTCTCGATTCCCAGCTGGTCGATTTCCTGTGCCACCTGAGAGCGGAGATCTCTCACCCAGGCATCGTTGAGGGGTCCCTCTGGGAACGAGAAAATCACTCCGTTCTCGTCGGGTTGGGAGTTCGCGAGCACTTCGGTCAACGAGTCCAACCAACGCGTGCGCTTGAGCACGTCGTTCAGGCGGCGCGCTTCATTAACGAGCGCCACCTTGAGAGCCTGCGCCTCCGTCGGAGGCACATAAGTGTCGACTTCTCGCGGCGGGTCGGGCGGCAGGAGCCACAGTGCGACCAGACCGCAACCGATGGCGACCAGCGCCGGCCAATGCTTCATCCAATGCGCCATCGGGTGCTCCTGAGGCTGAAGAAGGACATCAACGCGATCCAAAGGAGGGAGACGATTACGGTCAGGGGAAGTCCCGCCGTCACGTCGGGACGTGACTCCATGACTCGGGCACGCCACGCTGAGACCAACTCGTGAATGCCCATGCCTGACGCGTGTTCGAGGCGCTCGGAGATGGATCTGTCATCCCCTGAGATCAGGCGTGAGAACGCGCCGTCTCCTCCGGCGTCCAGTGCCGTCAGCAAGAGCGAGATACGTACCGGGCTCTTTAGCGGGATTGACACACCGGGCCGCTCGGCGACCAGTGCGACACAGGCGTCATACTTCTGCTCGGACAGGCATGACCACCTTGCATCCTGTTGAACCTGCGTGCTCAATGGGACTCCCCGTACGATTATCTGGATCTCCCCCAGGGTGTACAGGTCTTCCCAGGTAGCGTCTTCGTCCAGGCCCAGGGCCATTAGACACGCATCCAAGTCTCCGCCGAAACACAGGGAGGCCGCACGCGCCGGTTGGGTGGCCAGGCCACGGTAGGCCACCTCGTAGAACGCCGGCCAGCTAAACGTGGGCCGCTTGCCGGGCCTGTCGCCCAGGCTGGGCATGGCGCCAGACCATCCAAGGAGGTCCGGTGGCATGAGACGGCCCAGGACCATGGCGATCGCGCCGGCGGCCCGGATCTCCCTGTCCTCCGCCGAGGTCCACGGCCGGACCCGAACGGACTGATGGGTGGTAGAATTGCGGATACGGAACTCCCGCCTCGAGATCTGAAATCCCAAGATGATGTCGTCGAGCAATGGCGAGGCCTCTCCAACCGAGCTCGCGTATCTGCTCCAGGCTCGGCGGTACAGCTCCGTGGCCTCTTCCATTTGATCCGGCGGCGCGAGAACCGAGAACGGCCCGACAGCCACCTTGCTCAACGGCACGTCGCGCGTGCCGACCCTCCGTTCCCATTCCTCCTGTCGAGCAGCCTTCGCCAAGAACACTTGACGCTGGTAGTCGGGAGTGTCCGGCATCGCCGACAGGAGGCTGTCGATGCGGCGCACCAGATCCGTTTCGGCCGCCGACCTCTGTTGCGCACCGATCGACGGGGGAGCCGCTCCCACCACGATGGCGAGCGTTACGGCGATGCACGCGGCTACCCTAGACATCGATCAAGCTCCAGTTGCCGCTGAACACCTCGAACGGCCCCGGCCACTCGAGCAACGATTCCACCAGCCAAGCGCTGAAGTCGAAAGCGAACCCGGGCACCACCGCGCTGGCGTAATCCGTCATGATGGCAGTGAGGATGATCATGCCCATGAAGCTGCTCAACACGATCACGGTGGTCCGGATCGTTCCCGCGGCAAGCGCGAAGAACACGCTGTAGGCGAGCAGGCTGGCCAGGGAGAAGCGCACCGCGAGCGCCGTCGGGTAAGCGTTGACGCTGGCGGGGATATCGATCGAGACAGACGCCACGATCGCCCCGAGCAACAGCCCGAGCGCCGGCACGAGAACCAGGAGAGCTCCTGCCCCCATCTTCCAGGCCGCGTAGCGTGACCGAGAGATCGGAAGTGACAGCGCGTAGATGTGGTCCGTCTTGTGGTCCCAGCTCCACGCGTTGAGTGCCGCAGTCGCACCGACCGTTACAGCCAGGGCCGGGAACGCCGGCAGCCAAAGCTGCCAACTCGCGACGAGGTACTGCAGCCCGACCCGGGCCCCCTCGTACCCCTCAGGAACCGGCCCCAACCCCTGCACCGCGAGCAGCGGCAGCGCGAACGCCGCGATCACGAACGGGATCATCCCCATGCGGAAGGATTTCCACTGCGTGAAAAGAATCTGTTGGAACATCATCTCACTCCCCGTATCCGTTCGAACTGGGACGTGACGAGCGAAGCAGCTCGACGAATCCCTCTTCCAGGTCCAGGTCCATCACATCACACACGGTCGCTCCCGTGCGCTCGAAGTACTGGGTCATCGGATCCTGCCACCCCCGCACCACCCACATCTCCATGGGGGTTCGCCGGTCGATGAAGGTCCGGTTGAGCACCACGAAAGGCGCGTCGTCCGTCTCGGCCGGCGGGTTCTGCACCTTGAGCCGCTTGATGCCGCTCTTGAAGTCCTCCATCGGGAGTTCGACCACCAATGTCCCGTCGTCTACCACGCCTACCCAGTCGCAGAAGCGCTCCAGCTCGTGCACCAGGTGGCTGGAGATGAACACGGTGGCTTTGGTGTGCGACACGTAGTCGAGCACGGCCGTGAGCACGTCGCGCCGGACCACGGGATCGAGGCCGTCGGTGGGCTCATCCAGGATCAGCAGCTCCGGGCGCTGGGCGATCGCCAGGAGTATCACCAGCTTGCCCTTCTCACCCTTGGACATCTGCCCGACCGTTTGGCGGGCGTCCAGGTGCAGGGCCTCGACCAGCTCGTACGACCACTCGCTGTCCCAGTCCTTGTAGAAGGACGCGTGGTAGCGGAGGGTCTCGCCGACTGTGAGGCCGGGGTAGAGGTGCGGACGTTCGGGCACGTAGCCGGTACGCCCCAGAATGGAGGGCATGTCGTTGGGCACGTTCTCGCCCAAGACGCTGATGTGGCCGGCCTCCGCACGGAGCATGCCCATGATCAATCGGATGGTCGTGGTCTTGCCGGAGCCGTTGGCCCCGAGAAAGCCGTAGATCGCGCCTTCAGGTACGTGAAGGTTCAGGTCGCTGATCTGGAACGACTTTCCCGCCGTGTACGTGACCTTGTTCAACTCGATCGCGTTGCTCATCAATCTCACTTCCTACCTCGTGCTGGAATGCTTCGGCGAGGTCACGGCCGCTGATTCCCTGGCGGGCCGCGTCCGAGACCAAGGCGCGAACGAGGCGTCGCGCATGAGTCGCTTTTTCCTTGTCCTTCAAGCGGCCCGGGAGCTCGCTCACGAACGTTCCGGCTCCGTGCCGCACGGTG
>JADFRS010000001.1:0-40311 GCA_022561145.1 Gemmatimonadota bacterium | reverse complement strand
TTCATGGACCACTTCGTGAAGGCGCTCGGCGATTCGCTTCGCACATTCGGCGCGGCATCTCGCTGTGACGCCTTTTTGGATGTAGACCCCCATTCCGCGGCGCGTGTTCAGAAGCCCCATGACTTCCAAGTCACGGTACGCCTTCACGACCGTGGCGGGGTTCACGCGGAGCTCTGTCGCGAGCCCGCGGACGGAGGGTAGTGCGTCTCCTTCCACGAGTTCGCCCGAGGCCACGGCCAAACGGATGCGGCCGGCAATCTGCTCGTAGAGGGGGGTCGGGCTGCGTGGGTCGAGTGCGTCGAACATCGTGCTCTGGGGACTCCGGGATCAGTGTACTAGTGTATCGGTCCTCCGATACAGTAATACACAGTCTCGGTCCTCGTCAAGGAAAACTTCAGGAGTACGAAGACGCTTTCGGGAGCGGCTCAGGCCGTGGAGGCGTGCGTTTGACTCGATGCGCGGACCGCGAACAACAGCGCCAGGATCAGTAGGAACACCGAGCTCGCCATCACCGGAATCGAGATGAACCCAAACACAGCGACCAGCCGTGCCGAGCACGGGACGCCCGACGTGCACGGTACCAACTCCAGGCTCGGGCGGATCTGGAGCATGACGTGATAGCTGGAGATCACGAGGCCCACGAGCGATAGAGGCAGCGCATACCGCCACACGCCCGCATCCCCACGGGCGAATCCCACGCCGAGGATCAGGACCAGGGGGTACATGGCGATGCGCTGGTACCAGCAGAGCATGCACGGCTGCAGGTGCGCGATCTCGGATAGGTAGAGACTGCCCACCATGGCGATGAGCGCGAGGCCGAACGCCCATCCGATGGGATGGCGTTCGTTATCGGAGAACGCCGCGCGCAGCCGCTCCCGTCCGGCGGGCATGGCGAGTGCCCCGAAGAGCACTACCGCGAAGGCGAACGCCACCAGAGTGAGCGAGCCGAGTGTCTGAATGATCGCTGGAAAAAGCATGGGAGCATGCTAGGCGGCCAAGACCACGTGGGCAACGCCCACGTCGGCAACGGCCAGCTACGCTTCAAGCAGGCGTGGGCTCTCCTCGTTCCGACTCCCTGTACCAACGCGCGAACAGGATGGTGATGGCGGTCCACAGGATGGCCGCGCCGCCGACTTTCATGAGCAGACCCGCGAGGGTCTGATCGTCCCGGGTGGAGATACCGGGGAACGGCGGAGCGAGCTCGTAGGTGGCGTAGAGGGGAAGAGCAGTGAATGTCAGGTAGGCGAACGTGCCGGTGTTCACGAGCGTGGCAGCGATCAGGTAGCCCATCTTGGTTGGGTAGCCCCAGCCCGGCCGCACGGGCACCGGTGCGACGATGGGCCACCAGAACAGCAGACCGGTCGCCAACCACGTCAGATCCAGCAGCATGTTTCCGGCCTGGCTCGGCATGAGCGTATCCACCACGGGCGGCCAGTGGGTCACCGCCAAGACGATCGTGAATGTGGCCAGCGTGACGAGAGGGTGGGTCACAGCACGAAAGGGCCCGTCGGGCAGACGGCGCGCGATGGCACGGTAGTCCCTCTCCCGAATCGACAGCAGTAGCAGCGGCGGCGCGATCAACGAAAGCACGAGGAACTGGACCATGTGAACGCTGGCCAGGTACCCGGCGCCGATCGCTCCGATGGGCCAGTCGAGGATGAGCCAGAGGGCACCCGCTCCGACCAGGAACGCGGTACGGCGCCACGCCGCCGACGAGGCATCCGAGAGCCCCTCGTCCACCGACCTTCGCTCCAGGCGAAAAAAGGCGACCACGAGCCCTGCCACGAACAGCCACACGCCAGGATAGGCTTGCCAGGTCCATGTCCACTCGACGCCGCGAGCCGCACACCACCAGATTATGTCCTTCAACGCGCTTTTCCAGAACCGAAGCCCTCGCGGGCGAGGCGAGGAAGATCCTTTGCCCAGTCGGACTGCCGCGTCCCGAATGGATAAGCGATGTGGGCGAGGTTGTCGGGGGTGAAGGCCAGGACCTGGGCCGCGTGACCCACCATGTAGCTCTCGGAATCCTGCGCCGGGTCCACGAAGGACGGGGCCAGCCCGAACGACCGTTCGATATCGTTGACCTGTTCGACTGTGCCGAGCAGACCCACGAACGACTCGTCGAACCCGTCCAGCCAGCTTCGGAGGCGCTCGGGCGTGTCACGCTCGGGATCGGTGGACACGAAGACCACCTTGATGCGGCTGCGTAACTCGTACGGGAAGTCGCGCATCACGGCCGCGATGCTCGCAAGATGAATAGGGCAGATATCCGGACAGTTCGTGTAGCCGAAGAACAGCAGGGTGAGGAATCCTTCGGTCTCAGAGGCGAACTCGAAGGGTCGGCCCTCTGTGTCGCGAAGGGAGAAGTCCACCTTCGGGACCGGTTTCTCGAGCACCGAGCCGTACCAGCCGGTGGCGTCGTCGAGATCCGCGGAGCCGTCCTCGCGACTACAGGCGACGCCGGCCAGTGCGATCAGCATGGCCGAAAAGGCCAGACGACAAGAACGCATGAGTCTGTTGGGTTCGTGCATCCGCCCCTTACACCCGCGACGCCCTGCCGTGCCTGGGTGGATGGCGATCGCCTTGCACCGCCTTTACGCCGGTGCCAGCTTGACCGTCGCGGTCCACGAAGCGCACAAAGGGAGGAGCAGGGGTGATGACCCGCAGAATCGCCGCTCGGGACGGGCTGTTCATGGTGGTGACGGTGATGATGATGGCCGGTTTCACCGCGCCGATCACCGCGCAGGTTCCGGAGGAGTATACCAACCTCAAGGTCCTGCCGGAGGACATTTCGCGGCGGCAGCTGCTGACCATCATGCGGGGCTTCACACGGGCTCTGGGAGTACGATGCTCGACTTGCCACGTGGGCGAGGAAAGCCAGGACCTCTCCGAGTACGACTTCGCTTCGGACGACGAGGCGACCAAGCGTACGGCACGCGAGATGCTCGAGATGGTGCAGTCGATCAACGAGAACGTGATCTCTTCCCTGGTGGACCGCGGGACCCCCGAGATCGAGGTCGGCTGCGTGACCTGTCATGCCGGGAGGCGGCGGCCGACGACGCTCCTCCAGGAGCTGACCTGGGCGGCGGCCGACGGGGGCTGGGAGGCCGCCGAGGCCCTCTACCATGAGCTGCGGGAGCGGTACTATGGGTTGGGTACGCTCAATTTCGGTCCCCGCACATTGGAGGATTTTGCGACCGGCCTCTTGAGAGCCGACGATCTTCCGGGGACGTTGGCCGCCCTCGAACTCAACTTGGGGCTCTATCCCGAGGCTGCGAACAGTTGGGCCCTCAAAGGCCAAGCCCACATGAGGTCCGACCAGCCCGAAGAAGCGATCGCCGCACTCGAGCGGTCCCTCGAGCTCCTTCCCGGGAATCCGCGCGTGCTGCAGGTGCTGGAGCGCCTGAAGGCCGGAGGCGATTGACCGCCTGACGAGCCGAGGTTCACCAAGGAGGACACATGACCCAGGCCGTTACTGAACCTGTCGACGTACGGAACTACATCGGTGGTATCTGGCGTCCGTCCTCCGGCGACCGAACTCTCCCAATCCAGGACCCGGCCTCCGCCGAGATTCTGGGCCACGTGCCGCTGTCGACCGCGTCGGACGTGCACGCTGCTGTCGCCGCGGCCGCGGAGGCCTTTCCGGCCTGGAGGGCCACACCCGCCGTGGAGCGGGCTCGTATCCTCTTCCGCCTGAAGGCGCTGCTTGAGGAGAACAAGGAGGACCTCGCCCGCAGCTTGAGCCGCGAGCACGGCAAGATCGTGGCGGAGTGCCGGGGCGAGGTGCAGCGCTGTATCGAGAGCGTCGAGCACGCCTGCGGGATTCCCACGCTCATGATGGGGGAGACGCTCGAAGACATCGCGCCGGGCATCGATTGCGCCACCTACCGACAGCCGCTGGGCGTGTTCGCCGCCGTAACGCCCTACAACTTCCCGGTCATGATCCCTCTCTGGTTCTGGCCGTACGCGGTCGCTACGGGAAACACGTTCGTGCTGAAGCCCAGTGAGCAGGATCCACTCACGCATCAGCGGATCGTCGACCTGGCCGCCGAGGCGGGCCTGCCTGCCGGCGTGCTCAATGTCGTGCATGGCGGCAAGGAGGCCGTCACCGCCCTCATGGAGCACCCCGACGTTTGCGGCATCTCCTTCGTGGGGTCCAGCCAGGTCGCGCGCACGGTGTATGCGGCGGCGGCGGCTTCCGGCAAGCGAGTGCAAGCGCTCGGTGGGGCCAAGAACCATTTGGTGGTTCTGCCCGACGCCGACCCGGACGAGGTGGCGAACGTCTGCATGGCCTCGATTTTCGGTTCCTCCGGGCAGCGTTGTCTGGCCGGCAGCATCGTGGTGGGCGTAGGGAGCGCCTACGAGTCTGTACGCGATCGCCTCGTGCGCGGCGCGCGCGAGCTCACCCTCGGATATGGCCTCGACGACGCCACGGACATGGGCCCGGTCATCTCGGCCCCGCACCGTGACCGTGTGTTGAGCTATATCGACGCCGGCGAGAGCGAGGGCGCGACGCTCGTTGTGGACGGGCGGGGAGCTTCCGTGGATGGCTATCCGGACGGCAACTGGATCGGGCCCACCGTCTTCGAGGACGTGAGCCCGGACATGAAGATCGGGACGGACGAGGTGTTTGGGCCGGTGGTGGGCCTAGCGCGCGTGGAGTCGGTCGAAGAGGCGATCGAGCTCATGCACCGAAACCGCTATGGGAACGCGTGCTCGATCTTCACGAAGAGCGGCAAGGCCGCGCGCGACTTCCGTTACGCGGCCGGCATCAGCATGATCGGGGTCAACATCGGAGTGGTAGCGCCCATGGCGTGCTTCCCGTTCGGAGGGTCGCGTGGTTCGTTCTACGGCGACCTCAAGGCGCAAGGGAGGGACGCCATCGAGTTCTATACCGACAAGCGGGTGGTGATCAGCCGCTGGTAGGAGGCCAAATGAGTGAGTCGACCGAGACCGCGCCCGCCTCGAGCCGGAGCCGGGAAGTGCTGGCCAGCCAGGCGGACCTCATCTTCCCCTGCGTGAAGCCGCTGTATGACGAGCCGCTCGTGCTGGAGAGCGGCGACGGCGTGCGCGTGCGTGATGTCGATGGTCGGGAGTACCTGGACTTTTTCAGCGGCATCCTCACGACCTCGGTCGGACACTGCCATCCGGATGTGGTGCGGCGGGTCACGGAGCAGTTGGGCCGCCTGGGGCATACATCCACGTTGTACGTCACGGAGCCTCAGATCGAGGCTGCCCAGCGTCTGGCCGATATCGCGCCGGGCGACCTAAAGAAGACGTTCTTCACGAACAGCGGCACCGAGGCGATCGAGACCGCTATCATGATGGCCTGCCTCTACACGGGCCGCTCGGAAGTGGTCGCGCTCCGCCAAGGCTACCACGGCCGGAGCTTCCTGGCCACGAGCGCCACCGCCCACGCTTCCTGGCGTCCCCTGGCCACGCCGGTGGCGGGCATCAAGCACGCCATCACGCCCTATCCGTACCGTTGCCCCTTCAAGCAACCATGCGACGAGAGTTGCGCCGAGGCGTTCGCACGCGACCTCGAAGAGGTCATCCTCACCACCACGAACGGCAAGCCGGCAGCGTTCATCGCCGAGACGATTATGGGGGTCGGCGGCTACATCGTGCCCCCGGATGGTTATTTCCAGCGTGTCGCCGAGATCATCCGAGGCTACGGCGGTCTCCTGATAATCGACGAAGTCCAGGCGGGCCTCGGGCGCACCGGCAGATGGTTTGGCATCGAGCACTGGGATGTCGAGCCGGACATCATGGTCTTGGCCAAAGGCATCGGGAACGGCATGCCGGTAGGCGCCACGATCACGCGGGGTGAGATCGCCGAGGCGTGGACGGCCAAGACGATTTCCACCTTTGGCGGCAATCCGGTTTCGATGGCAGGTGTGGCGGCCACCCTCGAGGTTCTTGAGCGCGAGAACGCGCCCGCCAACGCCCAGCAGCGCGGAACCGAGGTCTGGGGGGGCCTCTTGGAACTCAAGGCCCGCCATCACTGGATCGGCGACGTGCGGGGCATGGGCCTCATGCAGGCCATGGAACTGGTCGAGGACCGAGACACCAAGGAGCCCAGCCCCACCAAGGCGAAGCAACTTCTCGAGGCCGCGAAAGACGAAGGGCTGCTGATCGGGATCGGCGGGATGAACGGTCACGTGATCCGGATCGGTCCATCACTGCTGATCACCGAAGACGAGGTGGCGGAGGGACTCAACAAGCTGCACGCGGTCTGTGACCGCGTGACACGGGACTCGCTGTGATCGCAGGCCTGCACTGGACGGCATGGGTGCTTCTCGCGGTCTCGGTCGGTCTCGGACTGACGGTCGAGCTGGCCTTCTACCGGGCGCGTAGGAAGCCTTGAGCTCCGCCATCATCGTCGCGGTTCTGGTCGTCTACCTGATCATCCTCCTGGCCATCGGCCTGTGGGCCAGCCGCGAGTCGGGCAGCATCACGGGCTACTACCTGGCCGGGAAGAAGCTGCCGTCCTGGGTGATCGCCTTCAGCTCCAACTCCACGGGCGAGAGCGCCTGGTTGCTACTCGGCCTTACGGGCATGGGCTACGCTGTCGGCATCCATGCCCTCTGGGTCGTCCTGGGCGAGGTGCTCGGAGTGACCCTGGCGTGGGTGTTCGTGGCGCGGCCGTTCAAGGAGTACACGGACCGCTACGACTCGATCACGGTCGCGGACTACCTGACGGACCGCTTCCATGACCGCCAACACCTTTTCCGGCTGATCGGCGCAGTGATCCTGCTCAGCATGGTGACCGCCTACACGGCCGCCCAGCTCACGGCCTCTGGGCTGGCGTTCGGATCGTTCCTGGGCACCGGGTACCGCACCGGCGTACTCATCGGTGCCGGCGTGATCCTCTACTACACGACGGTGGGTGGATTCAAGGCCGTGGCCTACAGCGATCTGCTCCAGGGCGTGCTCATGTTCGCCTGCCTCCTGGTGCTCCCGTTCGTGGGGATCAGTGCCGCAGGAGGGTGGGGCGCGATGATCGGCACTCTGGGGTCACAGGAACCGGCGCTGCTTCGCCCCATGGGCGAGCTCGGGCTCACCCTCCCCGGGATCATCAGCGCGGCGGGATTCGTCGCGATCGGGTTCGCCTTCCTGGGATCACCGCAACTCCTCACGCGTTTCATGGCCGCCAGGAGTCAGCACGAGATTGTGCGCGGCAGCTTGCTGGCGGTGATCTGCATCATCGTGTTCGATATCGGTGCCGTGTTCAGCGGCATGGCCGGCAGGGCGCTCTTCCCCGGCCTGGCAGAGCCTGAGACCATCCTGCCCCAGATGAGCGCGGCCCTCTTCCCCGCCGTATTCACAGGGATCTTCCTGGTGGTCGTCTTGGCAGCGATCATGTCCACGGTCGATTCGCTGCTGATTCTGGCCTCGTCCTCCGTGATCCGCGATGTGGTCCAGCAGATCTTCAAACCGGAGATCTCCGAGAGGCATCTTTCCCACTACGGGAAGGCGGTCACCGTGGTCATCGGTGGCGCGGCGCTGGCTCTGGCGCTCGTCAAGGCCCGCATGATCTTCTGGTTTGTGCTGTTCGCCTGGTCGGGGATCGCCAGCGCGTTCACGCCCGTCGTGTTGTGCTCGCTATTCTGGAAGCGGACCACCCGGGCGGGCGCCGTGGCGGGCATGGTGGCCGGCTTCGTCACCACGGTGGGGTGGGTGCTGTTCTTCAAGTCCGGGTTCCATAATCTCTACGAGATGATTCCGGGATTCACCGCCGGTTTCATGGTGACCATCGCGGTGAGTCTCGTGACGGAGCCACCCGATGGCGCCGTCGAGGAGATGTCCTCGGTCGCGGCCGCCGTCGGCCCTGTCTTCGGCGTCGGGCCTACGTAGTCCGCCAGCCACTTCTTGGGCGATGTCGTCCGCTTGAGTTCTTTGGGGTTCAGTTTGAACCAGCGCGCCACCAGGAGAATCTCCGCGGCCTCGAGAGGCCGAAGCGCCTCGAGTCCCTTCTCAGTGCCCGAGAAGACCTGCTCCACCGCCTTGCCGGTCCGCATGCGCTGGGCGTGGCTCGTGGGAAGGCGTAACTCTTTGCGGATGCGGCCCCGCCGTATGAGGTAGATGCGGTCATCGCCGTTGAAGCCAGGTACTCGATACACGAATGACAGGCTCTCCATTCGGCCGCGGAACGCCGCGAGTTGTGTCCGGAAGGCCCCCAAGCGCTCGAGCCTGTCACGGAGCAGCGCCGCGTACTCGAAGTCCATGCGACCGGAAGCCTCCTCCATCTGGGCCTCGAGGTCGCGTAGCGGCGCGTCACTCGTTCCCTCCAGAAAGCGGCGCGTGGTACGCACCTTGGCGAGATAATCCTCGCTGGTGGTACGGCCGCAGCACGGCGCGAGGCAGCTACCCAGGTCGGCTCGCATGCAGAGCGGGACCCGGTCGCCGGAGAAGATCTCCAACTGATCTCCGAAGAAGACCGGCGTCGAGCTCGGGCAATCCCTCAGGCCGATCAAATGGGCCAACTCGCGGACTGTTTGCGCGACGGCCCCCACGGCGGGAAACGGTCCAAAGTAGGTCGAGCCGTCGGCGATTACTCGGGTGACGGGGACCAGGCGTGGCGCTTGTTCCGCCGTGATCTTCACGAACGCGTAGGCACGCTTCCGCTTGTGCTGGACGTTGAAGCGCGGACGCCAGCGTTGAATGAGCTTCATCTCCCGCACCAACGCCGCGAATTCGTTCGGGACGTACTCCCAACGGATATGAACGGCCTCCCGGATCAGCTTGGCGGCCTTCTCCCCGGGCGCGGCGGTGAAGTACGAGAGGAGCCGGCTCCTCACCTGGACGGACTTGCCGACGTACAGCGGACGCCCGCCCTCTCCCAGCATCTGGTAGATGCCAGGGCGGTTCTCCGCGTAGGTGCGGACGAACTCCTTGAGGGCGATCTTCGGCAAGCGGTGGACTCTTGGGTGACCGTGGACTTTCGCTTTTCCTTCGGTAAGGTAGGCCGGGGGTCAGCCGTGGTCCAACCGGCCGAAAAAATGGCCTGATTAGGCATTGCTGCGCCGGTACCGGGGCAGCTACTCTCCTTCATGCCGACAGAGCGTCACTCCCGGGTGATCCGTGATCCCCTATGGAACTCGATCCGCCTCGATCCCACAGCGGTCCAGATCGTGGACACGCCGGCCTTCCAGCGCCTCCGATACATCAGGCAGCTGGGTCTCGCCCACCTGGTCTATCCCGGGGCCACACACACGCGTTTCGATCACGCGCTGGGCGTGTACCATCTCTCCACGACCGCCCTCAGGTACCTTCGCGAGCAGGAGGACGTCCCGCCCGAGGCATGGGAGGGCGTCGAGTTGATCCCCTACGCCGCCCTGCTCCACGACATAGGCCATTACGCTTTTTCCCATGCATTGGAGGAGCTGGAGCCGGATAAGCTGCCGGGCGACCACGAGGCCGTGAGTGCGTGGTTCTTCGAGTCGCCGGAGTTGCTCGAGGCGCTCGAGTCCATCGGCGTGGATGCCGCGGAACAGATCCACAAGCTCATCAAGGGAGAGAGCGAGGTGCCGCTCCGGGGGCTTGTGAGTGGGAGCCTGGATCTGGACAAGTTGGAGTACCTACGTCGGGATGCTCGATTTTGTGGCGTGCCCTACGGTGAAGTGGATGTGGATCACCTGTTGCTGGGTATGCGGCTTCTGCGTGATCCGGTGACCGGCACGTGGGAAGTGGGCGTGCACGAGAAGGCGATCGCTTCGCTCGAGTCGCTCCTCTTTGCCAAGTACCAGATGTTCCGGAACGTCTACTGGCACCATGGAGTGCGTGCGGCCACTTCCTTGTACAAGCGGATCATCGAGGAGGCCATCACAGCAGGGCTCATCGATTCCGAGGAGCTGGTTGGCCCCACGGACGAGGAGCTGCTCTACGAGGTGACGCGCCGCGCCGAGAGTGAGGACGGCGAGGTGGCCGAGCGCCTGCTGACCCGTTGGATCCCGGCTCTCCGGCACCGCCGCTTACCCAAGCGGGCCCTCGAATTGACGGCGGCGGATCTGGCCGGGCGGGTCGTGGAGGATTGGGCGGTAACGGACACCCCGTTCAAGCGCCGCGTGGAAGATGACCTGGCCGAAGAACTGGGATTGGAGCCCGGCGAGGTCTTCATCGATTTTCCGGCGAAGCAGGCGATGTTCCAGCTCGATCTCTTACTACTGCGCCGAGACGGCCGAGTAGAGAGGTTGGGCCCCGGTGGGCTGCCCGGAGTAATCGACCTGCCGCGGCTCGCCGAGGAGCTCTACCGCACTGCCCGGGTGCTGCGGGTGTTCACGTTTGAACGCCGGACGCTCGATCCCCAGATGGTGCTCGAGCGAATGACGCGGAGTGACGCTCCGGACTAGAAGGCTGTACTTCTTCAACAGCCTTCTGAAGAGGGTCAGCTGACCGCGAGAAAACCGACGGTGATGTTGTCCGGGCCGCCGCGCTCGTTCGCCACCCCAATCAGCTTAGCGGCCACCGATTCGAGCGTGCCGACGGTCGCGCCCACCAGTATGGCGGCCACTGTCTCATCGTCCACCACGGCCGCCAGGCCATCCGTGCAAAGCAGATACAGATCGCCCGGCTCAGCCGACCCGATGATGATTTCCGCCTCCACTTCCGACTCCGTGCCCACCGCGCGGCTCAGGAGATGCCGAAATGGATGATTGGAAATGTCGGGGTTCGTCAACTGGCCGGCGTCGAGCAGGTCCTGGGCTACCGTGTGGTCCCGGGTGAGTTGTTCGAGGACGCCGCTTCGCAGCCGGTAGGCTCGGCTATCGCCCACGTGCCCGATCACGAACGCGCCTGTTTCCGGATTTACCGCCAGCACGGTGAGCGTGGTGCCCATTCCCGTGTGCTCCTCGTGCGCCTTCGCCGTCGAGGCGACCTCGAGGTTTGCGGCCTCGACCGCATCCGCCATCGCGTCGCCCCGTCCGTCGCGCCAGGTTCTGGAGGTCAAGAGCGTGTGAGCTGCCCTGGCCGCTAGCTCGCTCGCGATCTCGCCCGACGGCCGGCCTCCCAGGCCATCGGCAACGATAAGGATTCCCTCTGCGGCATTGGTGAGGAAATGGTCTTCGTTCTGGCTGCGAACTCGGCCTCGGTCGGAGGCGCCATTCATGGCAAAGGTCAGGGTCATTTTGGCCAGGCTGGGGTGTCGGATCGCGCAAGCTAGCCTGCCCGAAGCTGCTAGCGCAAAGGGGGAACCGAACCCGGCCCTAAGGGCTCCACTCGCGTAGGGCCCTCGCCCCCACTGGCCCGATATTCTGGCCGACAGTCGAAGTCGCGAAAGATAGCCCGCAGGAGGGAACTTTCCGAGGCGCGAAGGGTCTCTACCGCTGCTAACAACATCACACGACCCTCTGGACAAACAACACGTATCCCGATACCTTACATGGCTGCGGATCGTAGGGCCGCAAATACGTCGGATCACCCGCCCCGAAAATCCGTTTTCGGTGGGCTCAGGAGATAGATGAAAATGGCGACCGCGACCGCAACGAAGCGCCGAGGCAGGAAGGGTCGACGCAATCCTCTCATGGGGTTTGATGCGACGATCGATGAGAAGACGGCGCTCGACCAGTACCTCCGCGACGTCAGCCGTCACGAGTTGATCACGCCTGAGCGAGAGAAGGAACTCGGCGCGCGCGCCCAGCTCGGCGAGGAAGAGGCGATCCAGGACCTGGCTCGCGCGAACCTCCGCTTTGTAATCAGCGTGGCCAAGAAATACCAGAATCGTGGTGTTTCCCTCACCGACCTGATCCAAGAGGGCAATGTCGGTCTCGTGACCGCCGCCCGCAAGTTCGATCCGGAGCAGGGCGTGAAGTTCATCAGCTACGCCGTTTGGTGGATCCGTCAGGCGATTCTCGCATCGCTGGCCAACCACGGGCGTGCGGTGAGGGTCCCGCTGAACCGTGCGTCCGATCTCGCCAGGATTTTCCGCGAGAAGGAGCGGCTCAAGCAGGAGCTCAACCGGGAGCCCACTGCTGAGGAGCTCAGCAGGGCAACGGACCTGACTCCGGAGCTCATCGAGTCGCTGCAGACGCTCAATGCCGCTGAGATCAGGCTCGATGCCCCGATCGGCGACAGCGAAGATTCGCAGCTGGTGGAGCGGTTTATCATCGAAGAGGCCGCCGAGCCCGAGCAGGAGGTCGAGGCACGCCTTCTGACTGAGGCTGTGCAAGGCGCGCTCGGGACTCTCGAGGCGCGAGACGCTCGCGTGCTGACGCTCTACTTCGGTCTCCAAGGTGAGCGTGAGCATACGCTCGAGGAGATCGGGAATATGCTGGGCGTGACGCGTGAGAGGATTCGCCAGCTTCGCGACCGGGCGCTGCGGCGCCTCCGCGAGGGCGAGATGGGTGACGCTCTCGAGTCGTTCGCTGCGTGACCTTCGTCAAGCGGAGTTCCGCGCCCCGTCTTGCCGTGTTACGGTCGGCGTAGGGGGCGGGCTTTTTTTTTGCCTGAATCCTCGATGCTGACCGGCATGGTCCGCCTCGTCCGCGGCGGCGTCTACCTGGTGGCGCTGGAGGATGGGACGGAGGTGGAGGCCAGCCTGCGAGGCAGGCTGAAACTGGAGAAACGTGACGGCGACCAGGTGGTGATCGGTGACCGTGTGGTTGTGGCTGACGTGAATGGCGACTACGTGGTCGAAGAAATCCTACCCAGGGAAACCCAGATCGTGAGGGTCAAGGGAGGCCGGCGCGCGCGTGTACTGGTCGCGAACGCCGATCGCTTGGCCGCCGTGGTAGCCGCCAAGGACCCGAAGCCGCAACGGGAGCTGATCGACCGGTTGCTGGTCGTTGGTGAGTCCGGCGGCGTCGCAGTGACCCTCGTGATCAACAAGATGGACCTGGACGGTGCAGCCGCCGTCGCTGACGGTCTGGCACAGGTCTACGAGTCCGTCGGATACCCGGTGTTACGGGTGAGCGCGACGAGCGGTGAGGGTATGCCGGCACTCCAGCGCATGGTATCCACCGGCATCGTGCTCTTCGCGGGCCCGTCGGGCGCGGGCAAGAGCAGCCTGGTCAACGCCCTCGAGCCTGGGCTCAACCTGCGAACAGGGGAGCTCAGCAGACGCACGGGGACCGGTCGGCACACGACCGTTAGCTCACGGCTCATACCGCTATCGCACGGTGGCTTGCTGGCCGACACGCCCGGATTCAGCGAGGTCGGCCTTTGGGGCGTCGAGCGATCCGAGCTGGACCGGTGCTTCCCGGAGTTCCGGGACCACCGCGACCGGTGCCGCTTTCGGAGTTGCAGCCATCTCACCGAGCCCGACTGCGGGGTTCAAGAGGCGTTGGCGGAGGGGAAAGTGGATGCCGGCCGGTTCGAAAGCTATCGCACCTTGTGGGAGGAGGCCGGCTGAGGTCCCGTCAGCCCAGGGGCGTCACGCTCGGAGCGCCCGACACCGGATCGCGCCGCACCGAAACCGGCCATCGATAGACCTCCCCGAGAACTTCCTCACGTAGGACCTCCTCGGGACTTCCCTGTGCGGCGACCCTTCCCTCGGAGAGTAGGAGCATCTGATCCGCGAAACGGGCTGCCAGGTTGAGGTGATGGGTGATCAGCAGCACGGTCAGTCCCGAATCGGCGGACTCGCGTAGTAACTGCAGGATGCTCATCTCGTGGCGGATGTCGAGGCTGGCGGTCGGCTCATCCAGTGCGAGCGCGCGGGGCTTCTGGGCCAGAGCCCGGGCGATGCGGATTCTCTGGAACTCGCCACCAGAGAGGGTCGAGACATAGCGCGACGAGAGTTGGGCGGCGTCGCAGCGCTCTAGCGCTTCATTTACGGCAGCGCGGTCCTCGTCTCCCTCCGGACGCAACGGGCCCAGGTGCGGGTACCGTCCCATGCTCACGAGCTCTCGTACCGTCATCGGGAAGGGCTGGGCCTCACTCTGCGCAACGGCTCCCACTTGCCGGGCCAACTCGCGTCTGTCCCACACGCCCACCTCGCGCCCCGCAATCCGGGCCGATCCTTGGATGGGCCGCAGTATTCCCATGAGAACTCGCATGAGGGTCGACTTGCCCGAACCGTTGGGACCTAGGACGGCATACAGGCTACCGGTCGGCACTGCCATCGTGACGTCCGTTAGGACGTCCGGGCCCGTCGCGTCGTAGCGGGCCGTAAGGGACTCCGTCGAAAAGGCCGCCACCGCTTGGGATGTGGATCCAGGTGCCGCGGGCGGGCGTCCAGACGATGCGCTAGCCAATTTGCCGCCTCACCACACGCCGAAGGAGGACGAGAAAAAGGGGAACGCCGACCAGGGCGGTAATGACTCCGATGGGTAGTTCGGCCGGTGCCAGCGCGGTGCGGGCCACGAGGTCCGCGAGCGTCAGAAACGCGCCCCCAGCAATGAAGGAGATGGGGAGAAGCGCACGGTTGTCCGAGCCGATCACCAGACGGACGCCGTGTGGGACGATGAGGCCGACGAACCCGATCACGCCGGTGGCCGCGACGCCCGCGGCGGTCACCATGGAGGCCACTCCGTAGGCTATCTTTTTCACGCGTTCCACGTCGGCCCCGAGGTAGCTGGCCGTCTCCTCGCCGATGGCCATGAGATTCAGCGACCTCGCCAATCCGAGCAGGGCCAGCGTCGTCGGCACGGTGTAGGTCCCCACGATCAAGACCGTTCGCCAGGTCGCGCCACGCAGGCTACCCATGGTCCAGAGTACCGCGCTGCGCACGGTTTCTGCGTCGGAAAGTGCCAAGATCAGCGAAAGAATAGCGACGAAGAACGCGCCGACGACCACACCGGCCAGAAGCAACACACCAACGTCCAAGCGGGCGTCGGCCGCCGATGCCACGCGGAATACCAAGAGGATGGCGAGCAATGCGCCGGCGAAGGACGCCGCTGGGAGCGCCCATGAGTTTAGCGACACCAGCCCGAGCGCCATGACCGATACGGCGCCGGTGGCCGCTCCACCCGAGATGCCCAGGATGTAGGGCTCCGCAAGTGGATTCCTGAGTAGCGCCTGGAAGACCGCACCCGCCATGGCGAGGCCACCACCCACGAGGAGCGCCAGGATGACCCTGGGAACCCTGATGTCCCACACGACCCTGTGCAAAGTGTCCGAGCCTCGACCCATGAGAGCGTCGACCACCACGGACCAGGAAATGGGCTCGGGCCCGAAGAAAATACCTGCGAGCAATCCGACCACCGCAATCACCAGGAGTAGCACGGCCAGTGCCCGGCGACTCACCGAAACGCCTCCGGGTGCAGGATCTCCGCGAGCGCGAGTGTGGCCTCGCCGAGTCGCGGGCCAGGGAACTGGATGGACTCGGGGACGAAGCGCAGGGGGAGATGGACGCCTGGGGGCGGCTCGGCCCCCTCCGGAAGAAGGAGGAGGTCGATCTCGCGGACGACGAGGCTCTCCAGGCTGACCTGAGCATAGAATTGCCCGAGATCTGCGAAGACGTTCTGACCCCCAGCCAGCGTGAGGAGTTGGTGGACGTAACTACCGGGGCCGGCTGCATAGGGGGCGGCTCCTCCGAGCAAGAACGCGACGCGCACGGGTGGGCGGCCTCGGACCGCCTCGGCGACGCGGAGGAGGGTGGCGTCGATAGTGCCAACCAGCGAGTCCGCCAACGCCTCCTTGCCGGTGACTCGGCCCAACAGCCGCATGATCATGCGCACGTCATCGATCCCGTCCGGCCGAATCGCGAGGCTCGGGATGCCGAATTCGGCGAAGCGGTCCACCGTCCCCGCGCTATTGGGGCCGTGGAAGTGGATCACGAGGTCTGGCTCGTGAACCACTATCACCTCCAAGCTCGGGTCCAGACCTCCTCCGACAGAGGGTAGGTGAGCAACTGCCGCCGCGGTATCGAAGTCGGTGCGGGCCACCAGCTTCGGACCCACGCCGAGGGCCAGCAGCGTTTCGGTGGCCGAGGGGACCAGTGAGATGATCTTCGAAGGCGGTTGCTCGAAGCGATGCTCCGCTCCGGCGGCGTCCAAGACCACCACGGGAAACCCATCGGGAGGCTTAACAGAGTCGGTCGCCTCGACCTGAGGGTCCGGAGCCTCGCCCGAGCAAGCGAGGGCGACAAGGGCGGCTGAAAGGCCGAGGAGATTCCGTCGCATGGGGGCGGGTCAGGGCGCTGCTGTACTGCCGGACAGGGCCCCACCACACGCGTCGTGGTAGAACTCCACCCACTGGCCGTCGCGCCTGTGAATGGCGGCGAGCGATATCGTTTCCTCGCCCGCGACTTCGAGCAGAATCTCTGCCTGGCCATCCCCATCCCAATCCAGACGGTCGAACAATCGCGGCGTGCCCTTGCCGCGTAGGTCGTTCTGGCGGTAGGCCATGTAGGATGTGGTGTACCCTGCTCCGTCATCGGTGCCCATCAAGAACACGGAGTATGCCCCCGGGGTCGTCGGGCCTACGTCGAGCCCATCGCCGTAGACGAACGTGGCGGCGATTGCAGGGGGCGATCCGTCCATGAGGTCGAAGACCTGGATGTCGCGTCGGATCTCGAGGATGGAAGGGGGCGGGGTTGCCCCGATCGTTCCGATGATCCTCCCCATGAGGTTGAGCGACATCACCCGTTGGTCCCGATTGTGGATCAGCTTGCGGTAAGGGGCATAGGGGTGCGTGTCACCATCGCTGCGGGCGAGGGCGAGGAAGCGTTCAGCGTCCGCCGCCTCCGGGACCAACTCCAGCCGGCCACTCACGGTCGGTCTGCCGGCGCAGAACCCCTCTGCCACCCCGGTCGTGGAAGCCACCATGGTGCCCACCCGCACGCCCTCGGCAAAGAGCGTGAAATCGGACCCAGGCGCGAGACGCTCATGGGTGAACCGCTCCAAGAAGCCGGGGGCCTCATCCTCGGTGGGTAACGCCCGAAGGCCTCGTCCGCGGATTTCGCCCACCGGTACGAGCGAGACCGTGTTGCCGTCTCTGCGTCCCATGAACAATACGGGTCCCACGATGACAGGCACCGAGTTCAGTCCGGGAGAGTCGCTGCTGGAGACGGCTGAGCCCTCGAGCGTGTCGCTCTTGGATGGAGGGGGTTGTAGGCTCAACTCCA
The DNA here is from genome assembly GCA_022561145.1 of Gemmatimonadota bacterium. Lineage (GTDB taxonomy): Bacteria > Gemmatimonadota > Gemmatimonadetes > Longimicrobiales > Gaopeijiaceae > JACZXQ01. Next base: position 23,306 of record JADFRS010000001.1, on the reverse strand, counting down.
CGCCTCCCCAGGCCACGTTGTCGCAGCCGAGGGTGGCGATTAGAATTCCAAGAACTGTTAGCTTGCGGAGTACCATCGCCTTACGGGGTCCTGGTCTTCGGCGGAAGACTGTCGGCGGGGTGGTGCCCCGCGTGGTGCGCGTCCCTGGGATGAGGTTTCGGAAAGCTACCCGGGCTTCCAAGGGAACGCAAAGACCGCGCTCGCGGCGGCCCGGCGCGTGGGGGAGGAACGTATTCAATTGAGCTTCACTCACCTGATCCGTTGGATTCCGCCGTTCGTCATTGGGCTGGCGGCTGCCACAGTCGGCGAGGTCGCGGTCGGGCTCCTCTTGTACTCCGGCGAGGGTTTGAGGCGTGCGCTCGTGATCATCCTGGCGACGGAGGTCGGGGCCCTCGGACTCGGTCTCCTGGCCGCACCCGACTTGAGCCACCCCAACCTCGTCGATGCCCTCAGGCGGCGGTGGATCGTCTGTCTGACGGTGTTCATGGTCGCCGCGGGATTTGTGACGCTTTGGACACTTCGGCCGGGCACCGACGCTACGGCTGTGTCCCAGGCATTGGGTTTGGCGCTTCTCGGCGGGCTCCCGCTCTACGCGGCGGGAAACCTGTTCGGCACCATGGCCAGCCTTCGTGAACTTCGCGGCGGTGTCGGCCCTAGGATTGGAGCCTCCGGCGCGTTCGGGGCGGCCATAGGCGTCATGGCCGCGGGTTATGGCGTGCCCCGGCTTTCGGCGCCTTCTGTGCTGCTCTTTCTGATGGTCCTGCTTTCGGGCGCGGCGCTCCTCCAAGGAGTGGGACTCGTCGAGGTGCCGGACGAAATGGATGGCGAGGCGGGCACGACCCCCGCGTCACCCGATCCGGTGGAGGAAGCGAGCCCGTGATTCTGGCGCACCTCTCGGACCTCCACCTCGGATTCCGAGCGTTTGAGCGAAGGGACAGGGGGCGCAACGTACGTGAGGTAGACGTGGCGCGTGCCTTCCAGGTCGCGATCAAGAAGATGCGGGACATCCAACCACAGGTGGTTCTCGTGGCCGGTGACATCTTCGATCGTCCGGAGCCCACTCAGGGTGCCATGGTGGCGTTGGCTCGTGGGCTCGCAAGCCTTCGTGAGGCGTTGCCTGATGCGAAGGTCCTAATGGTAGCCGGCTCGCGGGACACTCCACACCGACCCGGCGATCCTGGCGCCTTGGCGGCCTTCGACTCCTTCCCGGGCGTGGAGGCGGCTACCGCCAGGAGCCGGGTGGTCCACCTGCCGGATTTGGACTTCCATGCAGTCCTGATTCCGCACCGATCCGCGATCTCCGACGAGGCGGAAGCCGTGACCCCAGACCCAGAAGCAAGGTGGAACGTGCTGCTGGCGTACGGTGATGTGACGTCGGGGGAGGAGGGATCCGGCTTCACGGTGAAGGCCGACGAGTGGGATTATGTGGCGCTCGGTCACAGGCATTCGAGGCTGGCGGTTCGTGGGAACGTCCATTACAGCGGATCGCTGGAACGCGTGGGTCCGGCCCCATGGGAGGAGGCCGTGGCGGAGAAGGGGTTTCTCAGTTTCGACCTCGTTGCCGGCGTCTCGACGTTCCATCCCGTAGCGGGAAGGCCGGTCGTATCGCTCGAGCCCATCATCTTTGATCCGGCGCGAAAGGCCAGGTTGAGAGAACGCGTGCGAGAGGTTCTCGACGAGGTCCCTGGGGGCATCGGCGGCAAGATCGTACGTCTTCGGATACAGGGCCTGGGCCCGGGGGACCTCGATCAGATACAGAAACTCCTGCACGACTATCGTCGGCAGGCACTTCACCTCGAGGTCTCTCTCGAAGACGCGCCCCGAGCTGCGGAGGCGGGTCCCGACGAGGACTTCGCCGACTCGCTCTCGGATCGTTTAGCGGCCCGGTTGGGTACGCCCGATATGAATGAAGACGTCATCAGAAGGGCCGTGGAAGATGCGGTTGCCCGAGCCAGTCACACAGTGCGAGGGTCCGTAGGATGATCGAGCAGCTTCAGGGATTCGCTCCATCGCTGGGCGACTTCCGAGTTACCCTCGCGCCGGGCATGACAGCGCTCGCCTGCCGGGACAGACACAGCCGCGACCGGATCTTCGATGCGCTCGAGCGGAGCGTCGCACCGGCCACCGACCCTCTCGCCAGGGTGGTTAGCGGTCGCGGAGTGGATGAAACCTCCGATGGGTTGGAGAGGGCGGTGCGCATGCTCGCGCGGCGGATGGGGCTCGCCGAGGTAGAGCGGCAGCTCGAGCTGATCGATGACGGAGTCTCCCGGCAGCGTGGTCCCGAGATGGACGTGACCTCCGGAGAACTCAGCGGAACCCTCGAGCAAAAAAATCATGCGCTCCGGGAGGTGCGTGCCGACGCCGCGGAAGTGAACGGCGACATGGAGGTCGCGAATATGGATTGGCTCCGCGAGCGGCAGGACGCCGAGACGCATCTCATGGCCTATCGGGACCGAGCGCGAGAACTCAAGGTACGGCTTCAGGAGATGGAAACCGGGGGGGCCGAGGCATCCTGTCCAACGTGTGGCAAGGTCCTCGCCGACCACCACGCGCGAGTGATCAGTCAGCTTCGAGAGGAGTGGGAGTCCATTGTCCAGGACGGGAGTTGGTGGAAGCGCCGGCGCGAACAACTCGATCTCAAGCCGCCGGCGCTACAGGATCTGGAGAGCCAATCCGTTCGGCTACAGGCTCGAATCGAGGCCTATTCGGAGGAGGTCGAACGCCTACGGGCACGCTCGGAGGGAAGTGAGGCGGAGGAGCCCGCCAAGCCGGACCAGGCTCGCGAGACGGCTCACTACGACGGCGAAGCTGCCATGCGCTCCGCGGTGCTCCGCGCGCTCCGCGTCGAGCTGATTGAGAAGGCCCGAGATCTTCTCGTTACGAGAGCGGGCCGAAACCTCAACCGCCTCACGAGCGGAGCCATTCTGGGCGTCCTCCAAGACGCCGACGGCCAGCCCCTCGCCGTCCGGGACGAGGGGCCCTCGCCGTTTCAGTCTGATGAAGAGGTGGCGGCCTACGTGCTGGCACTCAGAGTGGCGTTGGCTGATCTGGTCGCGGAGCGGAGTCATGGCCTCTCGACCCTAATGATCGGAGATCCCTTCGACCGGCTCGGCAGGGAGGCGAAGGTGCGGCTCGTAGGCCTGCTACACTCTCTGCTGCCACGGTTCGAGCAGGTGTTCCTCCTGTGCCCCGGCGAGATTGTAGACCTCGTGCCGGAGCGTTTCGACAGCGCCCTGGAATTCCAAGAAGGGTTCGACGGTGCTTCCTCCGTGCGAGTAATTCCCAGCGGAGTGGGACGACTCACGCTGCACTGAGGCCGACAGGTCCTAGCGGGCGCGATCGCTCCCGGTGAAGTTGAATCTCGCCGCGATCGTCCTCAGCGCCCCCTCCACCCGACGGCTGCTGCGATACTGGCCGATGGAGATCCGCGTACGGCCGTCCTCGTGAGGACTTACACGGATGCGCACATCCCCACCGAGGTCGGTCGTGCGAAGATAGTCGTCCAGGTGATCCTCCCTCGCCTCGTACTCGGCCCCGGCCTCCGCCAGCGCGCCCTTGAACGCCACCAGGAGTTCCTCCGGCCCGACAGCACTATTGTATTGGACGCCCCGGTAGAGCACGCTAGACGTCGCGTAGGCGAACTCGGCGTCGTGTGGGATCGCAATCCTGAAGTTGGGCCACCCCTCTTCGGCCAAGTCGGGGAACTCGACCCATCGCCCACCATCGGAGTTCTCGGACTCCCTGATGGATTCGCGGCCCGAGCCCAGGATCCCCAGCGACTTCGCCATGTCCAAAAGCTCGACGTACCACCGGTCGAGCGTGCGGACGATGCTGAGCGTTATGTCCGCTTCGCCGAGTGTCCCGGTGGTGTCCGGCCCCGTGCCGGCCGGACCCTCCACGTCCATCAGACCCGCTGGTGGTCCGACCGCCAGTCGGTGACACGCTTCTTGATCGCTTCGCGGTCGGACTGCCCCTCGTCCAAGACTGCCATCGCGAGGTCGCCGACCTCGGCGTCCGACGCGAACCGAAGAGCGATGAGTTGGTCCAGGGTGAGGTCCTCGATCCTGTGCCGCTGCTCGTGGGGTAGCAGCCGCTCCAGCCGCATCCGCTCTTCGAGCCGTATGAGCCTGTCCTGCGCGGCCAATGGGAAGAAGCGCAAGTGGAGGAACATGCTGAGCAGGGCGATGGCCAGCAGGAAGGCGACCACGGCAGCCATGGAAGAGGCTACCACGAGTTGGTACAACGACCAGCCGAGGTTCAACAGCAAGATCGGGCCAATCAGGAAGTGGTATGCGGGTACCCACCTCACATGGTTCCCGTAGTTCTGGGGTTCGCTGGTGGCCATGTGACGTGCTCCTTTGGATACAGAGTTCGCGCGAATCAAGGTCGGAACGACTGCCAGGCGGTCGTCCGCTCGCTCGCGGCCTCATACAGGTCGGTGTCACCCGTCAACCGCCCGGCCTCCGCCAGGGCGAGGTAAACCCAACTGTAATACGCCGGAATACCCACAGTAGACTGGTCGGGCCAATGCGTCCAATCGTCCGGTAGCCCCGTTCGGTGTATGAACACCTCCTCGGCGAGGGTCCGCGTGCGGCGAAGGTCCAGCCACGGCCCGCTCACGCGACGAACATCCGCGACCGTCATCTGGATCAGATTGCTGTCGGCGACCGGTGGCGCGCTCATCAGTCGGTAGGCCAGACCTTGCCGGACGGTGTACTGCCTCATCCCCAGCTCGCTCGGCGCGTTGCCGCTCGACGCGAAGTACAGCGGTCTGTCGCCCATTGAGTTCGAGATGATCGCGAGCGCGAACTGGTGCCAAGGGTAGAGGAGCCGGCCGCCTTGGAGGGTCGCAACGAGGGAGTCTATCTGGAACTGTCTCGCTTCACGCAGCCGGACGTATCCTCGCGGGCTCGCCACCTGATCGATGGTCTCGTCAGACAGGGCGAGGATGCTCCGTGTCGGCATCTTGATCGGCTCGTCGAGCAAGAGAGCCACCTTGCCCTGCGCCTCGGCTTCGGCCGGATCATGGGTGTAGAGGGCGCCTTGGCCGGCCGAGTCGTAAGGACGCTGGCAGATGTTCCGGGTGGGGGTATCGGCCGGGTCAACGCCCGTGGGGCAGGGACTCGTCAGTTGCCTGAGCTGTTTAGGGTACCAATTCGTATTCAGGTATGAAGTGACGATGACCGTCACATCGCGGCGGATTCCCTCGGCCTCCTGGAGATACCACAAGGGGAAAGTGTCGTTGTCCCCATGCGTGAAAAGCACGCCGTACGGCTCTACGCTCATCAGCATGTTGTATGCCCAGTCACGGGCCGAGTAGTCATAGGAGCGTGTTGCCCACGACCAGTTCATGATGAGTGGGATGAAGGCGATACCAAGGACCGGAGCTAGTGCCTTCAACGGACGACGAAGCTTCGCTGCCAGTGTCCTCCAAAGCGCGGCGAGGCCTATCCCGGCCCACAAACCCCAGATCGAGAAGCTCACGATGAAGAAGTAGTCTCGTTCGCGGACTTCATGCAGTGCTCTGTCGGCGATGGGTGCGGACAGCGAGAAGCCATGCTTGAAATTCAGATAGAAGACCAACGCCACGGAGAGTGTGCCGAAGAGGATCAGCATGTAATAGCCGCTGATTCGGTCCCGACGCAGATGCTCGACGACGCCGTAGAGCCCGAGCGCGCCGAAGAGGAGCGTAATCGGGAGTCGCGCGAGTGGCAGAACCGATTGGGCCCCCGCCACCGAGCGGTTCCACTGCCAGTCGAAGTACTGGAAGTAGTTGCCGTACTGTGCCGCCAAAGGCGCCATGCGTGGGATGAGAGGAGGCTTGTCGTATTGGTCCCGGGCCAAGGCAGAGGAGAGTTCGGCACACCCGGTTTGCCCCCAGGTCACGATGCTCGCTAGAGCGCTGCCGAGCGTGCTGCACGTTGGGTCCGCCTCATTGATTACGGGATCCAGGGCAGCCCTGAGCGGCAAGAAGAGGTGGATCGACAACCCCAGCGCCATCGCCGCCGCACCGGCGACGTAGAGCCGCCAGTTCACCAACGTCCTCGGGTGGGTCATCAGGACGAAGGCGCCGAGCGCCGGGGCGGCCAGGAACGCCATGAGGTGATTGCCGACGGAGAGCGCGAGGATGAACAGGATCAGCACGAGCAGGTTGTCGTCCTTGCCCCTGCCGATGTTTTCGCGCCAGTAAAAGATGAGCCAGCTCAGAAGGGCGATGGTGAAGAGCGAGACTGTGTAGACCTTCTCGTTCACGTTGGACTGGCTCCACACGGTAAACGCCGTGGCGCTCACCAACACCGCAGTCGCCGCGCCGACCAGTCTGAATACGCGGTCCTTGCTGAAGTAGCCGAGAATTCGGTAGACGACCATGAACCAAAGACCGTGCGCCGCAGCACCCATCATGGCCGAGAACAGGTTGATCCGAACGGCGACGGAGGGTCCGAGAGGTGTGAGAAGTAGATCCCAGGCTCTCGCGAGAACGATGAAAAGAGGGTTTCCAGGAGGGTGTGGGATACCGAGCATATGGCTGGTCGCGATGTACTCGCTGGTATCCCAGAATGCCGTGGTGGGGGCGAGGGTCACGGCATAGAGAAGGCCCACGAAGGCGGCGGTTCCGATCGCCCAGATGTGGGCCTCCATCCACGGGCCGGTCCCCTCGGGATTGGCCGCATCGCTCGTGGTTCCTGGAGCTTGTTGGTCGATTTTGCCCGGTTGGTTTTGGCTCATCCCAACGTATACTCAGGCGGTCAGGATAAGGTTGCCTAACTCGTCGACCCTGGCAGTCCAACCCTCGGGCACCCAGGTGGTAGCGCTGTATTCCGTGATGATGGCGGGCCCTTTCACTTCGTGGCCGGCTCGCAGCAGGGGGCGATCCACCTGCGCCGCCTCCACAAAACGGCCGCCTACATAGACGGTTGCCGAAGTGGCGTCCGGCGGTCCTTCCGACGCCTCGAGCAGTTCGACCTCGAGCGGTGGGCCAGGCGCCGAGGCAACTGCCCTCAGGGTCACGGCCTCGAGAGGTGTCTCGGGCCGCGAGTAGCCGTAGCGCTCCTCGTGCGCCTGGTGGAATGTGGTCTGCCAGTCGTCGGACGCGACCCTCAACTCGAAGCTCTGGCCTTCGTAGCGCGCGTCGACCCATGTGCTCATCTCGACCGCTTCGTCGGGCACGCCCTCCGTCAGGAGTGCAGATCGCGCCTGAGCGGTGAGAGCGTCCAGCGTCGCCTGCACGCGTGAGCCCTGGTCTTCGTCTGCGGTGGAAATCAGCACCGTGCGTGAGGCCTCACGTGTAACCGCCGCCGCCAACATCCCGTAGGCCGACAGGAGTCCCGGATCGGGAGGAATCACCGCTCGGGCGGCTTGAAGCTTCTGGGTGAGCTCGGCGGCGTGTAAGGCGCCGGCACCACCGAACGCCACCAGAGTGAACTCTGACGGATCGAACCCCCGTTCCACCGAGATCACGCGGAGCGCCCGCTCCATCGCCGCGACCGTCACTGCCAGGATGCCCTCGGCGGCATCCTCGAGCGAGATTCCCAGCTCGGTTGCGATGGCGTCGAGGTGTGGCTCGATCGCGGCGCGGTCCAGCGTGGATTCTCCTCCCAGAAAAGCATCACACGGCAGCCGGCCAAGCCAAACATGGGCGTCCGTCACCGTCATGCCCGTGCCCCCGCGCCCGTAGCAGATGGGCCCTGGGTCCGCGCCCGCGGATTGTGGGCCCACCCGCAGGGCGCCGCCCGGATCGAGCCGGGCAAGCGAGCCGCCGCCCGCCCCCACCGTGTGGATGTCGATCACCGGAATCGCCACGGGTTGGCCGGCGATCTCGAGTTCCCGGGTGTGGAGCAGGTCACCTGGGCAAAGGGATACGTCCGTCGATGTCCCCCCCATGTCGAACGAGATCACCTTGTCGAAACCGGCCCGCTTGGCCCACGTGAGCGCTCCGACCACCCCACCCGCGGGCCCGGAGAGCACTGTGTGGACGGGTTCGCGGATTGCCCGCGTCACTGGAAAGGCGCCACCGTTGGATCCCATGATCCGCACACGGTCCGCGCCGGACTCGGCGTCGATCCGATTCAGGTAGCGTGACATGAGCGGCGCGATGTAAGCGTTCACCACGGTGGTCGAGGTACGCTCGTACTCCCGGTACTCCGGCAGGAGCTCGGCCGAGACGGACACGGGCACGCCGCTCCCCGCGAGCGCCTTCGCGACCTGACGCTCGTGCTCGGGATTGGCGTAAGAGTGAAGCAGTACGACCGCCAGCGCCTCCGCTCCCGTGGTCTGTTGTGATAGCGCGTCCAGCTCGGCCTGATCCACTGGCTCGAGTTCTTCGCCGGTGGGTCCGAGGCGACCCCGAATGCCGATGCGATCGCCTCGCGCCACCAGGGGCGGTAGGCGGTGCCCGACCAGCGCGTACAACTGCGGACGGTTCTGGCGCCCGATCTCGATGATGTCCTGGAAGCCCTCATTGGTCACCAGGATCACTCTCGCGCCTTTGCGCTCGAGCAGCGCGTTGGTTGCGACCGTGGATCCGTGCAGCAACAGGTAGGATGCGCCGTCCGTTACGAGCGCCCGTGACCCGGCCAGCACGGCCTCTGCGGGATCGGCCGGGGTCGATGGGATCTTCAAGGTCTTGAGACGGCCCGAGTCGAGGTAAAGCACGTCGGTGAACGTGCCCCCGGTGTCCACCGCTAGAATCGTGAGAGCCTTTCCCTGCCCTTCCTCCGTCATATGTTGTCTTCCCGTTGCGCGGTCATCGCCGTCATAGAGGACCCATGGAGACTCACCCCACGTTCGAGGATTTTCAGTCTAGCGCCCGACAGCCGGGTGTGGGCGTCGTCCCCGTGTGGAGAGAGTTCCTGTTCGATGTCGATACCGCCGTCACCGCGTATGCCAAGCTCGCCCGCCCGCCGTTCGGCTTCCTCCTCGAGTCCGTCGTCGGGGGGGACCAGTGGGCCCGCTACACGTTCTTGGGTAGCGAGCCGGCAGCAGCCTGGCGCCTCCATCGCGACCGTGCCGAGTGGTGGACCCCGGAAGCGGGCTGGACGGAGATCGACACGGACGATCCACTGGCCGACTTCGACGCCCGCCTCAGGTCGCGGACCCCGGCTCCCGATGCCGAGCTGCCAAGGCTGTGGGGCGGCGCAGTAGGGTACTTCTCCTACGACGTGGTGCGCCAGGTCGAGCGATTGGGTGAGGGGCCGGAGGACGACCTCGGCTTGCCCGACGCGCTTTTCATGTTCGTCGACATCGTGGTGGCGATCGACAACTTGCTCGGCTGGGCCAAGGCGATCGCCACGGTGGACGTGGAGGCCGGGCTGGACTCCGACGAACTCCGGCGTCGTTACGACCTCGCGGCGGCCAAGACCCGACGGGTCATCGAGCGGCTCGGCGAGTCCAAGGCGCCCGCCCCGCTCGCCTTGGCCGCGGAGCCCGAGAGTGACCCGTCCTTCACCAGCACCATGACGCGGGATGAGTTCGAGGCGGGGGTGGAGCGTATTCGCGAATACATCCGCGCCGGGGACGCGTTTCAGGTCGTGCTGAGCCAGCGGCTCGGGATCAAGCTCCAATCGGGCCCCTTCAACCTCTACCGTGCTTTGAGGTCTCTGAACCCCTCCCCATACCTCTACTTCTTGGAGCTGGATGGGCTGACTCTGGTGGGGAGTTCCCCTGAGGTGCTCGTACGCGTCGAGGATGGGACGGTCACCGTCCGGCCGATCGCCGGCACACGCCCGCGAGGAGCGACACCCGAGGAGGATCGGGCGCTTGCGTTGGAGTTGGCCGAGGACGAAAAGGAGCTCGCGGAGCACCGCATGCTCGTCGATCTCGGGCGAAACGACGTAGGGCGGGTGGCCGAGTACGGCAGCGTGGAGGTGCCGGAGTTGATGGTGGTGGAGCGCTACTCGCACGTCATGCACTTGGTCAGCCAGGTCGAAGGCAAGCTCCGGAAAGGGCTTTCGGCCATGGACGTGTTCCGAGCGTGTTTCCCTGCGGGCACGGTCTCGGGCGCGCCCAAGATTCGAGCCATGGAGATCATCGACGAGTTGGAACCGGTGCGCCGGGGGCCCTACGCCGGCGCCGTGGGGCACTTCGGTTGGGGTGGCATGTCCATGGACACGGCAATCACGATCCGTACTGTGGTCGTCGTGGGGTCGCAGGCCTACGTCCAGGCCGGAGCTGGCATCGTCGCCGACTCCGATCCGGGCCAGGAGTACGAGGAGACGCTCAACAAAGCCCGGGCACTGCTGCGGGCGGGAGCCATGCTTCCTCCAGCCGAACGCTGAGGCGCCTCCCTCGCGGACAGCTACGCCAGTTCTTCGTACAAGTAGGCGAGCGCGCGAATGCCCTTTTCGAAGTTCTCCACCGGGAACCACTCGTCGGGCGCGTGCAGGTTACACCCCGGGTGAGAGAACCCGATCAGTAGCGCTGGCGCGTCGAGGATTCTTTCGAACTCGCCCACGATAGGGATCGACCCACCCTCGCCGACCAATACCGGCTCGGCACCGAACGCCCGCTTCAGGGCCGACGTGGCGGCAGCCTTCAGGGACTCATCGAGTTGGGCCTTCCAGGGATGGCCGCCGTGGAGCTCCTCGACGGTCACCGTAACACCGGCCGGCGTGACGCGTGAGAGGTGTGCGCGGAAGAGTTCGAGCACGCGCGCGGGATTCTGGTCCGACACCAGCCGAAAGCTGATCTTGGCCATCGCTCGGGCGGGAAGAACCGTCTTGGCACCCTCCCCCGTGTAACCGGAAAGAAACCCATTCACGTCACACGTGGGGCGAGTCCACAGACGCTCCAGCTCCGAGTAGCCCGCCTCACCGCCTAGCTCTGATGCTCCGACAGACGCCTGGAAGTCGTCGCGATCGAACGGAAGGTCTCGAATCGCTTGGCGCGTGGCTTGGTCCCACTCGACGACGTCATCATAGAAGCCTTCGATGGCGATCCGGCCGTCTTGATCGTGAAGCGTGCTGATGATGTGAGCCAGTGCGTTCGCCGGATTCACCACCGCGCCCCCGAATGCGCCGGAGTGCAGATCGCTGGCCGGTCCCTGAACGTGCACCTCGAAATACGCCAGCCCTCTCAGTGAGAACAGCAGCGAGGGCAGGCCGGGTGCGAACATGGACGAGTCCGAGATGATGACGGCATCCGCTGCCAAGCGTCGCCGGTGGCTCTCCACAAAGGGCACGAGGTTGGGGGAACCGACTTCCTCCTCCCCCTCGGCCAGGATGATCAGGTTCACCGGCAAGGACCCCGTCGCTTTCAAATGCGCCTCAGCCGCCTTGATGTGCAGGTAGAGTTGTCCCTTGTCGTCGGCGGAGCCCCTGGCGTAGATGCGCCCGTCCCGGGGCACGGCGTTCCAGGACAGCCAGCGGTGGGAGCCGTCGCGGTGCCGGTAGCGGTTCTCGAAGTTCGGCTGCGGCTCGCCGCGGGCGAGAGCCTCGGCCGCGGCCTTCGTCGCCGGGCGGTCGTCCGGGTGGACGAAATCGAGGAACGGGCGGCCGAGCAGTTCGCCCACGCTCCAGCCGAGGAGCGCCGTCCAGGCCGGGTTGAGGCTGACGAGGCGGCCCTCGAAGCTGGCGACGCAGAACAGGTCGGTCGAGGCCTGCCAGATCTGGTCGCGCTCGGCCGTGCGCTCGGCGACCTGCGCCTCGAGCGAGGCGTTGAGGACCCGCAGCGCCTCCTCCATCCGCTTGCGGTCCGAGATGTCGCTGAAGAACACCGCGACCCGCGCCTGCGCCGGATCGCCGATCCGCAGCGCCCGCACGTCGAACCAGCGCCCGAACACGTCGGCCTGGTTCTCGAAGTGGATCGGCTCGCCGGTGAGCGCGACGCGGCCGTAGGTGTCGAACCAGTGCCGCTCGAGATCGGGGGCGAACTCGCTCACCCACAGGCCCGCCACGTCGGCACCGGTCTGGCGGGCGAAGGCCGGGTTGGCTTCGGCGATCCGGTAGTCGATCGCGCGGCCCGCCTCGTCGAACTTCATCTCGAGGATGCAGAAGCCGACGTCGAGGCTGTCGAGCAGCGTGCGGTAGCGCTCCTCGCTGTCGCGCAGCGCCGCCTGGGAGCGGACCTGCTCGGTGACGTCGTAGCCGCCGACGAAGATGCCGGTGACCGTGCCCTTCCCGTCCCGCAGCGGCTGGTACAGGAGGTCGATCGCCCGGTCGGCCTCCTCGTGGCCGAGCCGGATCGGCAGGGCGCGGGCGGCGAAGGGCCGGCCGGTGCGGTAGACCGTGTCGAGGAGTTCGTAGAAGCCCTGATCGGCAAGTTCGGGAAACACCTCCCGCACGGTGCGCCCGAGGAAGTCGCGCGACCCGGCGATCGCCACGTAGGCGTCGTTGACGTACTCGAAGAGGTGGCAGGGCCCGCGCAGCACGGCGACGAAGCCCGGCATCTGCTGGAAGACGAGGTCCCGCCGGGCATGCGCCGCCCGCAGGTCGCCGTCCGCCTCCAGGCCGGCCGCGGGATCGAGCGCCGGGCGCCCTGCCCCGTCGTCGGCCGCCAGCGGCTCGCCGACGCGGTGGAGCACCATGGGGGCCGCGCCGTCGGCGCCCGGCACCGGGCTGTGGGTGATGCGCCGGCAGCGCCCCGCCGGGGCGCCGTCCGGGCCGGTGCGACCCGGATAGGGCAGCGTCAGGGCGTCGGGCCGCCCGGTGGCGAGCGCGCGGGCGAGCGAGGCCTCGATCGGCCCGACGAGGGCGGCCTCGGCGGGAAAGACCTCGTGCAGGCGCAGTCCTGGGAGGTCGTCGCGCCCACCGGCCGCGTCGCGATAGGCGCGGTTCGCCGCGAGGATGCGGCCCTCGGCATCGAGGACCAGGCAGGGCTCGGGCGAGGCGTCGAAGAGGCGGCGGTAATCCAGTCCCGGCGTCACGTCGCTCATCCGGGCAGACCGCGCAGGACGGGCCGCGCAAGGGCCGTGGGCCGGCGCGGGGACGCGACGGGGTGACGTGACGAAAGCGGGAGGACGGTCATGATGGGTGACGCTACCACGCGCGCGGGGGCGTGTCGCCGATGCCGACGCTCCGGCCGCGGCGGGGAACCGGCGGATCGCGGCTCGAGGCGCGCTCCGGATCGCCCGTCGGGAACGCGCACCCGGCCCCGCCCCCGGGGATGCGGGGAGGACGCGGCGAGGGCAGAGCCTTGATCTCGGCGGCATTTGCGTGTTTCGCCATCATCCGCCCCCTCCTCCCGACCGGTCCGCATGCGCCCCACAGCTTCCGCGAAGGTCCTGGTCACGAGCCTGAGCCCGGACGCGGTCAACCACAACGCGGCGATCCGCGCCTATCTGCGCGACGGCTTCGCCGAGGTGCTCGATGCGGGCGCGGTGCGGGACAGCCCGCTCGAGCTCGCCGAGGAGGCGATCGCGGGGTTTCGCCCGAGCCTCGTCGTGGGCCTCGGCAGCGTCGCCGTGGAGGCCGCGCCCCTGCGCTCCCTGACGCGGAGCGCCCGGCGGGTGGGGGCCCGCCTCGCCTTCTGGCTGCACGACGACCCCTACGAGTTCGACTACGCGCCCCGGGCCGAGGCCCTGGCCGACCACCTCTTCACCAACGACCGCTGGGCCCTGCCGCATTACCGGCATCCTTCGGTCTCGCACCTGCCGCTCGCCGCCTGCCGCCGGACGCACCTGCGGCCGGTGCGGCCGATGGCCGAGCGGACCCTCGACCTGTTCTTCTGCGGCGCGGCCTTTCCCAACCGGATCGCCCTCCTCGAGCGCGCCCAGCCGAGCCTGTCGGGGCACCGGGTCGAGGTTTTCGGCGCGGGCTGGCCGGCCTCGCTGGCGTTTGCCGAGAACACCCGCCTGAGCGCGGCCGCGATGGCCGACCGGACGAGCGCGGCCCGCCTCGTCCTCGCGGTCGGCCGCGACCTCGACATCGCCAACCGGCGCTACCGGTTGCCGGCCTCGACGCCCGGGCCGCGGGTGTTCGAGGCGGCGCTGGCCGGCACCCCGCAGCTCTGCTTTACCGCCGGCCTCGAGATCCTGGACTACCTCGACGAGGGCCGCGAGATCCTGCTCTTCGACGACGTGCAGGAGATCGCGGAGGCGATCGCCCGCTCCCACCGCGAGCCCGCCGCCTTCCTGGCGATGGCGGAGCGCGCCCGCGCCCGGGTGCTCGACGCCCACACCTACCGCCACCGGGCCGAGACCATCCTGGCGGCGATGGCCGCGTGACGGACACTCCCATGCCCCCCTCCCGGTCCGCCCGCGCGCCCCTCTCGGTGCTGCTCCTCGACACCGAGCCGCGCACCAGCAACGCCTACATCGCGCTCGCGGTCGCCGACGCCCTGGCGCGCCACCCCGCCGTCACCCGGGTGGTGCGGGCGACCCACGCCGACGCGGTGGCGCTGGCGCAGGACGCGCGGTTCGACCTCGTCCTCGCCCTCGGCGGGGCGAGCCGCCATCACGCCCTGCTGCGCCGCCTCTGCGCGCTCGCCGGCACCAGCGCGCTGTGGACGACCGAGGACCCCTATCTCGCTGCCGCCAACGCCCGGCTCGCCGGCTGCTTCGACCTCGTCTTCACCAACGACCGCGGCTCGCTGCCCCGCTACGGGGCAGGCGCCCGCCACCTGCCCCTGGCAGCCACGACCCTGTTCCAGAACCTGCCCGTCCTGCGGGACGACGCGGCCTACCGCTACGATCTCCTGTTCGTCGGCACGGCCTGGCCGAACCGGGTGGCGACGCTCAACCGGATCCTCGCCGGCCTGCCGCGCGACCTCAAGGCGAAGATCGCGCTGCCGGCGAACGCCTACCTGGCCCCGCCGGTGCTGGTGCGCGACGACCTCGTCGTCGACTGGCGCTGCGGCAACGCGGATTTCGCGCGGCTCGCCCATGCCAGCCGGGTGGTGCTGACCCTGCCGCGGGTCTTCACCGCCGGCGCCGGCGAGGCGGCCTCGGGCACGACGCCGCCGCCGCGGCTGTTCGAGGTGGCGCTGGCCGGCGGCGCGCAGCTCGTCGTCGGCGCCGACCCCGAGACCTTCGCCTATTACGCGCCGGACCGCGAGATCCGGGCCTGCGCCGAGGAGGACGCCGTGGAGGCGCTCGCCGCCCTGCTGGCCGATCCGGAGGGCCGGATCGCCATGGCGGAGCGCGCCCGTGCCCGCACCCTGGCCGGGCACCTCTACGACCACCGGGTCGACGTCATCCTGCGGGCGGTGCGGGAACGCGAGACCGCGACGGCCCCGCCGTCGGCGAACGACACGAGCCCCCTTCCCGGCGCGAGGAAGCCCCGCCTCCTCTTCGTCACCCACAACCGGGCCGGGCGGCGCCAGGGCGGCGGGGTCGAGTTCTACCAGGAACAGCTCGCGGACGCGCTCGATGCCGGCCTCGACGGGTTCGAGGTCCTGTTCCTCTACCCCTCCTTCGAGGAGGACGCCTGGGTCCTGCGCCTCGACGAGGGCGAGACCTCGGAGGCGCTGCCGATCCCGCCGGCGGAGCGGCTGCTCGCCAGCCCGGAGATCGAGGCGCTGGTCGAGCGCATCCTGGTCGAGCGGCGCATCGACCTCGTCCACGTCCACCACCTCCTCGGCCTGCCGCTGAGCCTGCCGACGATCGCCCGGGCCCACGGCGTGCCGGCGGTGATGCAGCTGCACGACTTCTTCCTGATCTGCAGCCGCTTCACCCTCATGAACCAGCACGGCGTCTTCTGCGACGTCGTGCACCGCGGCGAGAGGGCATGCGACGGATGCCTGTCGAGCACCGAGGGACTGCCACCCGGCTCGAAGGCACGCCGGGACGGGTTCGTGGCGCGGATGCTCGGGAGCGTCGACGCCCTCGTCGCCAGCACGCCCGCCACCGCCGCCTATGTCCGGGCTTTCTACCCCGAGGCACCGGCCCGGGTCGCGATGATCGAGATGATCGATGCCGGGCCGGCCGGCTCGGGCCCTGGCGCGCCGCTCCCGGCGCGCGGGCCCGACGCCCGGCCTGCCCTGCGGGTCGCGGTCCTCGGCAACGTCGTCGACCACAAGGGCGCCCGCACGCTGCTCGAGCTCGTGCGCATCACCGAGGGCGAGGCGATCGTGTTCGAGGTGCTCGGCTACGTCGAGAGCTACCTCGTCGCGGCCTTCGAGGCGATGGCCGGGGAGCGGCTGCACCTGCGCGGCGGCTACACCCGCGACGAGGTGCCGGGGCTTCTCGCCGGCTGCGACGTGTCGCTCCACCTCTCGCTCTGGCCCGAGACCTACATGATCTCGCTCACCGAGGCGTGGCGGGCGGGACTGATCCCGATCGTCACCGATCTCGGCGCGCCGGGCGAACGGGTCACGCAGGGCGTCGACGGGCTCAAGGTGCCGCCGGGCGATGCGGGCGCGGTGCGCCAGGCCCTGCGGCGGCTCGCCCACGACCCGGACCTCGTCGCCGCCTTGCGCGCCGCGATCCGCCGAAAGACCTTCCCGACGGTCGCCGGGCACGCCGCCGCCCTGGGGGCGCTCTACCGCGAGCTGATCGCGGCCCGGCCGGTGCCGCATGCGGTCCCCGACGCGCCGGCCGCGCCCTTCACCCTCTCGGCCCTCGATCTCGGCTTGCGTCTCAACAACCCGGACTGGACCGACCCGACGATCGTCTGGGACGGGACCGACGAGACGAGCGCGATCGTCGACGCCCTGCCGCCCGCCGTGGCGCTGCTGCCCGAGCGGCCGCTGGTACCGGACGATCCGACCCTGTTTTGGGAGATCGCCGACCTCGTCGCCGACGGCCAGCGGCTGCCCGGCCGGATCGGTGCCTGCGCGGCAGGCGACAGCCTGTCCCTGCGCGGCTGGCTCTGGCGGCCCGACGCGGCACGGCCGATCCAGACCTGGCTGCGGCTGCGCTCCGGCGCGGCCACGCGCTTCGTCGCCGCGCTGCCCGAGCGCCGTCCGGAACTCGCCGGCCGGTTCGGTACCGGCCGGGCCGAGCAGGCCGGATTCGCGGCCCGGATCCGTACCGCCGGCCTGGTGGCGGGCCTCCACACCGTCGACCTCGTCCAGGTCTTTTCCGACCACCTCGCGGTCGCCGAGGGAGTCGCGCGCTTCACCGCTGCGGGATTCGCCCCGCCAGGGCCCGTCACGCCGTGGCGGCCGGGCCTGCCGGACTTTCCCCTGCGCCGGAACGCGGTGCGGGCGGCGGTGACGGGTCACGGGCTCCCGCTCGTCGAGGGCGTGCCGGTGGCGCGCCAGGGCGGCCTCACCCGCATCGAGGTCGCGTTGCCGGCGGGCGCCGGGACGGGACAGCCCGTCCTGGTGCTCGAAGGCCCGCAGGGGGCCGCCTGGACCCGGGCGGTCGGGCGCGAGCAGGACGGGACGATGCGGGCCGGCGCCGAGGCGCAGGCCCGCGACCTCGCGCCCGGTCCCTACCGGCTCTCGGTCGCGATCGAGGACGATCGTGGGGCGGAGCGGCCCGGGGCCGAGCTGTTCGAGACCGGCGCCACGCTCTTCGTCGCGCCCTCCACCCGCGCCTGCCTCGTCACCGCCGCGGCGCCGCCGGCCCTGCGCCGGGCCTGGATCCCGAAGCTGCGCACCCGGCCGAACCTCGATGCCGTGGTGACCGGCGAGACGTCGGACCTGCTCGGCCCTACCGTCGCGGTCTCGGGCTGGTGCTTCGTGCCGGGACGCGGGCGGCCGCTCGCCTGGATCGCCCGCTGGGGCGCGCGGGGGCAGCGCCGGTACATAGTCGCCGAGTGCTTCGCACGGCAGGACGTGGCGGCGCACCTGAAGGAGGCCGACGCCCTGAATGCGGGGTTCGAGATCCTGTTGCCCCGCGAGGCGATCCGCGACGGGATGCTGCGGGTGTTCCAGGTCTACGAGCGCGGGGCGGTGGCCCTGCCGGGCTTTCCCGGCCACGTCGCCGGGATGATGCCGGATCCGGCGTGACGGGCGGGGAGCCGCCTCCCCGCCCCTCGCCTCACCACTTGTAGCTCAGGCTCGCGGTGATGCGGCGCTGCTCGCCGTAGAAGCAGGCGTTGACCGACTGGCACGACGAGACGAAGCGCTTGTCGGCGAGGTTCGCGGCGTTGATGGCGAAGCGCCAGTTGTCGCGGCTGTAATGCACCACCGCGTCGAACAGGGCCCGCTCCGGCACCGTCAGGGTGTTGTTCACGTCGGCGAAGGAGCGGCCGACGTAGCGCACGCCCGCGCCGAAGCCGAAGCCGGCCCAGTCGCCGGTCGGGATGGTGTAGTCGGCGAAGATCGAGGCCAGGGTCTCGGGCGTGTTGGTCGGGGTCCGGCCGATGGCGCCGACGTCGCCCTTGGTGATCTCGAGGTTGTAGCTCGTGAACGACGCGACGACGTTGAAGTCCTTGGTGATGTTGGCCACCAGCTGCGCCTCGAAGCCGCGCGAGCGGGTCTCGCCGAGCTGGAGCTGGTTGAGCGGGTTGGTCGGATCGGAGGTCAGGGAGTTGGCCAGCGCGAGGTCGAAGGCCGCGACCGTCAGGAAGGCGTTCGCTCCCGGGATCTCGTACTTGATGCCGGCCTCGAACTGGTCGCCGGTGGTCGGCTTGAACGGCTGGCTGAAGAAGTTGGTGCCGACCTGCGGGTTGAAGAAGGTCGCGTAGCTGACGTAGGGCGCCAGGCCGAAGTCGAAGTTGTAGATCAGGCCGTAGCGCTGCGTGAACGCGTTGGCCGATTGCCGCGTCTGGGTGCTGGCGAGCCGGTTGTTGACCTCGTTCGAGGTGAAGTCGCCGCGGCCGGACACGACCAGGGTCAGCTCGGGCGTGAGCTTGATCTGGTCCTGGTAGTACAGGCCGAGCTGCTGGAACACGTCGTAGTTGACGAGATAGGGCGCGACCGGGACGCTCGGGGCACCGTAATTCGGCGTGATGATATTGAAGTTCGGGACCGGCACCCCGGCGAAGCCGCCGGTGGCCTGGTTGTCGTTGAGCTGGAAGTTCTTGTAGTCGAGGCCCATCAGGACCGTGTGCCTGAACAGCCCGTCGTCGAACCGGGCCACCGCCTGGTTGTCGACGTTGAACAGGCGCGCCCGCGAGGCGGCGCGGAAGCGGTAGCGGGCGATCTGGGTCTGGTTGGCGTCGGCATAGCCGAGGCCGCCCAGGAACGCGTCGTCGAGCGAGTCGCTGAAGGCGTAGCGCAGGTTCTGCCGGAAGGTCCAGGTGTCGTCGAAGACGTGCTCGAACTCGTAGCCGATGTTGGCCTGCATGCGGCGGTAGGTATTGTTGGACGGATCCGAGACGTTGTCGCTCTGCCGGACGCGCAGGCCGAGCACCGTCGGCCGCACCGTGCCGTAATACGGCAGGAACGCATTGAGGCGGCCGGTATCGTCGTACTGGAGGCTCGACAGCAGGGTGAAGGTGGTGGCGCCGTCCGGCTTGTAGGTGACGGTCGGGGCGATGTAGCCGCGATTCTCGTCGAGGCCGTCGACCTGGGTACCGCCCTGCCGGCCGATGCCGGTCAGGCGGTAGAACCAATGACCGTCCTTGTCGGCCGGCCCGCCGAGGTCGAAGGCGAGGTACTTCTGGCCGAAGGAGCCGCCGCCGACCTCGATGTAACGCAGGGGGTCGACGGGCGGCTTCTTGCTGATCAGGTTGATCAGGCCGCCGGGGCCGCCCTGGCCGAACAGCACCGCGGCGGGGCCGCGCAGCACGTCGATGCGCTCCAGCCCGAACGTGTCGACCTTGTAGGCGGCAAACCCGTAGTTGAAGAGCTGCAGGCCGTCCCGGTACAGGCCGGTGTCGTTCGCCGTGAAGCCGCGGATCAGGAAGAAGTCGACCCGCGGATCGGGCCCGAACACGTTGCCGAAGACGCCGGCCGAGTAGGCGACCGCGTCGCCGACCTGCTGCGGCTTGAGGGCGTCGATCTGCTCGCGCCCGATCACGGTGACCGATTGCGGGGTCTCGATCAGCGGAGTGTCGGTCTTGGTCGAGGTCAGGGTGCGCTTGGCGACGTAGCCATCGATCGGGCCGCGCGGATCCTCCTGGGGCCGGGCCGCGACGATTGCGGCCGCGGGCCGGGTGCCGTTGCCCGCGACGTCGATCGCCTCGAGCTGGATCGCGCCGCCCGCCGCCGCGCCCTGCCGGGGCGGCGTCGCCTCCTGGGCTGCCGCCGAGCCGGCCGTCAGCCCGAGGAGGGAGACGCCGGCGGCGAGCATCGCGACGACGCGGCGACGGGGCGGAACGGGAGCGCTGGGCTGGGCACGCATGTCGAGACCTTCGGGCAACGGCCTCCCAGCCCCGGGGAGAGACCCGCCCGGGCTGGCGCCGTTCTTTAGAATGATACTAAGTTATTGTTCCTAATAGGGTTTTTAGCATGCGTTGCCGGCTCGCGAACCGGGATTTCCGGATCGCGCGGCAGTTGTTAGGGCCCGTGGCAAATCCGCAACGACCGCTTGCCCGGAGCGTGCCCGCTCCAGGTCGGCGGCGATGGCTTGTCCGCGGTCGCGCCGCCCGTCAGCGGGACGCGAAGGTGTCGCGGATCGCCTTGGCGTTGCGGCGGATCATCGGGCGGAGCCAGGCGCCGGACGCGATGTAGGCGCCGGGGCTCACCGGCGCGAGGGCGGCCGCGAGGGCCCGGGCGAGGTCGGTCCGGGCCGGCGCCCGCGCGGCGGCGGGGTCGCGCCGGTAGACCGCGGTGGTGTCCTCGCGCCAGTACTCGGGATGTGGCGCCAGGCCGGCGCGGGCGGCGGCCCGGTCGAGGGTCTCGCGCACGAAGCCGTGGACGTGGGCGAAGTGGAAGCGCTCGTGCGGCGGCTTGCCGGTCGCCGCCATGTTGGGCACCGCGGCGTAGAGGACTCCGCCGGGCGCCAGCCGGGCGGCGAGGCGCTCCAGGGTGTCGACCGGGTCGCGCAGGTGCTCGAGCACGTGGTGGACGGTGACGACGTCGAAGATCTCGTCGGGCGCCAGGGCATCGAGGCGGTCCAGCACCCGGGCGCCGTGCTCCTCGCGCGCGAAGGCGGCATAGGACAGGCCGGGCTCGACCCCCGTCACGGTCGCGCCCCGCTCCCGCGCGGCGGCCAGGAACTCGCCCGAGCCGGAGCCGAAATCGAGCACCCGGGCGCCGGGCCGCAGGGCGGGCGCGAGCAGGTCGGCACGAAACGCCGCCTCGCGCCGGGAGCGGTTGAGGTGGTGGCGTGGCGGGCGCTTGCCGAGGGCGAACTGGTAGGCGGCGCGGTAGGCCGAGGCGTAGTAGGCGCCGAGCTCGGCTTGCGTCGGCATCGGGTCGGTGCGGATCAGGCCGCATTCCGTGCAGGCGACGGAGCGCAGCCGCTTCAGCCGCCGGTCGGTCTCGGCCACGACGAGCGTCCCGGTGCCGCCGCACAGGTTGCAGGCCATCGCCTCGCCCCGGTACGGGTAGCCGGTGAACGGCACGGCGTGCCGGACGAGGTGGAGCGAGGGGGACATCGGCGGCCTTTTCGCGGATCGCGGCCGGCGGCCGCCCGCACCGCGCACGACGAAGATCACCCGGCCTTACCAAGGAATGAGACGGACGAGAGCCCGGTCTTCATCCCTCCCTTGCGGGGTTTGTCCGGCGAAAGGAAGGCCCGGCGCGCCGGCCGGCGCCCTCAGCGCTCGTGCCCGGCCGTCGCGGTGGTCTCGCGCACCGGCGAGAGCAGGTAGTCGATCACCCGGCGCCGCCCGGTGCGGATCTCCACCGTCGCGGTCATGCCCGGGGTCAGCGCCACGTCCTTGCCGTCGGCCTTGATGACCGTCCGAGAGAGCGCCACCGTCACCGGGAAGATCAGGTTCTGGGTCTTGGGCATGCCCGTCACGGGATTGAGGCCCTGGCCGCGCGCCACCGACAGGGCGTCGCTGCCGCCCCCCGCCTCGCGGTCGTCCACCGCGTCGCGCGACACCCGCACCACCCTGCCCTCGATCGAGCCGTAGCGGGTGAACGGGAAGGCGTCGATCTTCACCACCGCCTCCTGGTCGGGCAGGACGAAGCCGATATCCTTGTTCTGGACCTGGGCCTCGACCTCGATCGGCCCGTCGGTCGGCACCACCACCATCAGCGGCTGGCCGGCGGTGACCACCTGGCCGAGCGTCGTCACGGCGAGCTGCTGCACCGTGCCGGAGATCGGCGCCTTCAGCGCCGTGCGCTCGCGCTTGAGCGTCGCCTTCACCACGTCCTGCACCAGGGCGTCGCGCTTCTGCGCCGCCTCCGTCAGCGCCTGGTACTGGCGCGCCACCGTCTCGCTGGTGAGCTGGGCGATGCGCCGCTGCAGCGAGACGGCGCCGGCCTTGGCCTCGGTCAATTGCCCGCGGTCGTAGGCGAGGTCGGCCGAGACCTGCTCGACCTGCTGCACCGCGTCGATTACCGCCGCGCGCGTCCCGGCGGATTTCGCCACCAGGGTCTCGCGCATGTCAGCGCGCTCCTTGAGCACCGCCTGGAGGCGCATCCGCGCCGCGATGCTGGCGGTGAAGCGCTCCTGCGTCGCGACCTTCTCGGCGAGCTGCGCCTCGAACGCGTCCCGGGTGGTGACGTACTGGCCGATCTCGGCCAGCATCGCGCCCTCCTCGCGGGCCCGCACCGCCGGGGGCACCGCGGCCGGGAACTCGACCTTGGCGGTGGGCTGGTTCCTCTCCACCGCCTCGATCGTGGCGCGCCGCCGGGCGATCTGGGCCTCGAGCGCCGCGAGGTCGCCCTGGCGCGAGGACAGGTCGGCCTCGGCCTCGGTCGGTTCGAGCGTCAGCAGCACGTCGCCGGCCTGGACCCGGCTGCCGTTCTCGACCGCGATGGTCTGGACCTTGCCGGTGTCGAAGGGCTGCACGACCTTCGAGCGCCCGGAGGGCTGGATCCGGGCGGTCGCCACCGCGTGGATGTCGATCTTGGCGAAGATGCTCCAGACGAGTGCGGCCCCGAACATCAGGCACATCACCCAGGTGAACGCCACCGCGTAGGGCGAGGGCGGGGTGTCGAGGATCTCGAGATGGGCCGGCAGGAATTCTTGGTCGGAGCGGTCGTCGGCGAGCCGCCGCACGCGGTCGGTCAGGCCGCGCGGGCTGAAGCGGGCCGGCGGCGGCGCGGCGCGGCGGGGCGCCGGCAGGGAGGGTTGCGGCTCGGAGGGTTGCGGCTTGGCGCTCACGCGGCCTCTCCTTGGGCTGAGCCGTGGTCGGATTGCAGGCGCCACAGGCGGCCGTAGAGCGAGGTCGGCCGCTCGACCAGCTCGCGGTGGGTGCCGTCCTCGACGATGCGCCCGTCCTGGAGCGCGATGATCCGGTCGCAGATCCTGACCGCCGCGAGCCGGTGGGCGATGATGATCACGGTGCGGCCACGCACGATGTGCTTCATGTTCTCCTGGATGATCCGCTCGCTCTCGTAATCGAGCGCCGAGGTCGCCTCGTCGAGGATCAGGATGCGCGGGTTGGTGGCGAGCGCGCGGGCGATGGCGAGCCGCTGGC
>JADFRS010000203.1 GCA_022561145.1 Gemmatimonadota bacterium | reverse complement strand
TCCCCTTCCACCAGGCTACGAAAGTGGCGGATCGCCAAGCTATCTGGCGGGCAGATCCCGGACAAGATCGAGGCCGCTCTATGGCCTATTCGGTCGAGTTCTAAACGCCTATGGTTGTGCAGGCCGGCGTGTGTCGCGTACCCTAGCTAGTTCAGGCTGCTAGCAGAGGCAAGCGATGAGGCCACCAGCGCGGAACCAGACTTCGCGAGACCGGCAATTGTACAGCGCCAACCAACGTTGGAAGTCGCAGTGGAATGCCCGCCTGGCCTTGTCGACCTTGGTGGCCGTGGCCGTGCACGTGGTGATCTTCGCGGCAGGACCTAGCTGGCGAGCGTCCTTGGCGACAAGCGATTCCGAGCGGTTGCAGGCCGTGCGGCTGGTTTGGACTCCCGCCGACGGGGCTCTTCCGGGTCGTGGAGCCGAACTTCCACTCGCCACGCCGGTGAGTGACGAGCAGGGCCCGACTCCAGTCCAACCGGGTCTGGCGGACGGAACGGCGGTCGAAGGAGGGGACCTGGAGGAGAGCTTCGAGTCCTTTCGCGCCCGCCTGCTGAGCAGATCCCTGCCGGCGCCCGCGATCGCAGAAAGCGAACCCGAGTCCGAGCCCGAGAGTCCCACCGACGATCCGTCCGCCGCGGACGAAGAATCCCTGGTGATCGGTGGTAGGGCTTCGCTCGCGGAGCTACCGACGTCGGTGGATTCGAGCTCCCTGGACCTCGACCGCCTGTCCGCCCTTCGCCCCGAGTTGGCTCTCTCGTTGGTATCGGCCTGGGTGATGCTGCAGAACCCGACGGAGGTCGAGGCGTTCATGGCGAGGACGTACAGGCTCGGAAGGCTGGATCCCGAGGTCACCGGACGCGTGAGTGTGACGCTCTGGATCGACAGGAGGGGCTCCGTCGAGTGGGCGGAGATCACCGAGTCCAGTGGACGGCCGGATCTCGACGAACTCGCCCTCGCTCTGTTCAACGAGGTCGTGGCCTTCCGACCGGCGCGCGACAACGGCGTCTCCGTTTCGCGGTCCGTGGTCTTCGCCGTCAACTTTCCATGGTAGTCGCCGGATGAGGTACCGGAGCGGAACGGTCGTCGGCTTCGCCGCGAGTCTCTTACTTGGAGGTTGTGCCGCGGGCGGAGGGCCGGCAGGACCGGTCGTGTCACCCACAGGGTTCGTATACCCGGTCGGCACCCCACCTGTCGCGACCCGCTTTTCGCAGACCGGGACACTCTACCTGCGTCGGGACAACCCTCAGCGCGCGCTCTACTTGGCGCTCGAAGGCATCGAGTCCGATCCGGAGAATGCGGTCCACTACTATCTCGCCGGCACTGCGTACGCCCGACTCGGCGTGCTCGAGGAAGCCGACGCGATGTTCGACCAAGCGGAGCGCATCTACCCGGCCTACGAACTGGAGGTAGAGCCCGAGCGCGCAGCGGCGTGGGCAGTGGCGCTCAACGACGGGATGGAGGCGTTCAATGTCGGGGAGCTCGATGCCGCGACCGAGGCATGGCAGCGCGCGGCTCACATCTACGATCTGCGGCCGGAGGCCCATCGGAACCTCGCGATTCTGTTCGCCGGAGAAGGGATGTACTCCGAGGCGATCGACGTCTACCAGCGAGCGCTGGCCGGACTGGAGAAACTGCCCGCTACCCGTGTGCTCGAGCGGGAGGCACTCCGGGAGCGTGAAGAAAGGAGCGCCGGAATAGAGGAGAGCCTCACGCGCCTTCTCCTCTTCACGAACCGGTTCGCGGAGGCGGAACCTCTCCTCCGGCGCCGGCTCGCCCGTGAGCCTGGCAATCTCGATGCTCAGAGCGACCTGGCGACCACACTCGCCGGCCAGGGGCGGCACACCGAGGCCGCGGAGATCTATACGGCCCTCCTCTCCTCGACGACGATAGCGGCCACTCAGGCCCGCAACCTCGGTGTCGCGCTGTTTCGTTCAGGCGACTTCTTCGGCGCCGGGCAGGCGTTCAAGCGGCTGACCGAACTCCAGCCGAACTCGCGGGACGCCTGGTTCAACTTTGCCAACTCGCTCTTCGCCGCAGAGAATTGGGACGCGCTGGCCGCGGCAGGTGACCGGCTCGTGCAACTTGATCCGCTGAGCGAGAACGCAGGCTTGATCACAGCCCGGGCTCATCTGGAAGCGGGTGACGAAGATGCCGCCCGCAGGGGGCTCGGGCGCACCGATGAAGCTCCCGTCTATCTGAAGGAGCTGAAGCTACGCCCCTCCGGTGCTCAGACGACGGTCGAGGGGCGCATCGTCGGGAACCGGGCGGCACCGGGCACTGCCTTCCGTCTGCGATTCACCTTCTACAGCGATCAGGGGGCTCTAGGGAGCGAGACCGTCACGGTGCTTGCTCCTCCCGCTGGAGAAGACGAAGCGTTCGTGGTTGCATTCGAAGGGCGAGCTACGGCCTATCGGTATGAAGTGCTCCCCTGACCTCGGCACGTCAGTTGTTCGGTGCGCCGTTGTTGATCCAGTTCTTGATATTGGTTAGATCGATGCTGTCGAGCGGGGCGCCGGCGGCCGGCATCGGTATTCCGACACGTTGGCGATTCTCCAGCCGGATGATCACGTAGCTGTTCATGGCGTCGAGAGGCTTGACGAGCAAGAACTCCCTTTCGGCTTCCGCGGGCATGTTCACGAGGGTCATGTAGTTTGTGACGGCGTCGGCGCCGAGCGTCAGACCGCCCTGGCCTATGCCGTGACAGTTGAGGGCGCTGGTGCACCCCCTTCGTACGAGAATCTCTTGAATGTCCTCTTTGAACGACGGAAGCCGCCTGATCATGCGCTCCATCTGGGGCTCGTCGCGGTCTCCGCTCGGAGCTGTCGGGTTCGCTTCGCCGCCGCACGAGGCGAGGAAACTTCCGAGCACAAAGAGCGAGAAGGTCGGACGACTGTGGCGCATGCCAGGAAGGTACTTCTTTGCAGGGGGGAGAATCGATGGGAGAGGCCCACGGGCTCGGATCTCGACAGCCTCGCAAGGTTGAGATTCGTACAGGCCTGAAGGAAGAGTACTCGGACGTCTACACCCCCGAGGCGCTGGCGGCGATCGAAGCGCTGGCCGCCCTCGACGACGATCGCAAGGCGGTCATGGCGTCGCGCATCGAACGACGAACGTCTCGTTACCGCGACCACCAGCGTATCGCGTTCCTCGATCCTGAAGCCACGATCCCTCGTGCCGACATCAAGGTTCAGGACGCGCGTGACGGGAACTTCGTGGGCAGTGAGATCCCGCACGATCTGCGACGCCAGTGGATCCAGGGCACTGGACCCGCAGCCAAGCCGAACACGCCGGTCGAGAGATCCATCCGCAACGTCGCCTATGCTCTACTGAGCGGCGCCGACGGTTGGATGTTCGACGGCGAGGACGCACTCGGTCAGACCAACACGATGGCCCTGGACAACCAGCGCAACCTCAAGCTCGCGCTCGCCCGCGACGAGTTGTTCCTACGCGTAGCGGAAGGCGTGGCCGGCGAAATGAATGAATGGGCACGGGGCTTCTTCGGTCGCGACATCATCTCTGACTGGCGCGAGCAGCTGGACTTCACCACGGTCATCTTTCGCGCTCGTGGGCTGCACCTCGACGACCGGCACATCCGCAACACGGATCGCTCGGGCTTCTCTGCGTCCATCGTGGACGTATGCCTGTTCGTCGTGAACAACCGCGAGGCGCTGCTCGACGCGGGGCGCTCGCTGGTTCTGTATCTGCCGAAGATCCAAACGGCCGAAGAGGCCGCGGTCTGGGACAGCGTCCTATCCGCGCTCGAGCAACATCTGGGCCTCGACGTGGGCACCATCAAGGTGTACGTGCTCGTCGAGCAGGTCGAGGCGTCGTTCCAGCTCATGGAGATCCGCGCGGTGCTGGGCAGGCACTTCGTGGGCTACAACACGGGTCGCTGGGACTACATCAACTCCGTGGCCGACGCGATGGGTTGGGACTCCAGCTTCATCGATCCCAACATCGAGTCCATCGGCATGACCTACGGCTACATGCGAGTCTACGAAGACCGGGTGCGCCGCGCGACGAACACGCCCGACCGCGCGGGCAACTTCGCGCTGTGGCAGGGCGGCATGGAGCCCAACATTCCGGTCGGCTCGGCGAAGGGCGTCGAAGACAGCATGAAGCGTGCGCTGGAGGGCGCCCAACGCGAGCAGCGGGAGGGCGCCTGTGGCAAGTGGGTGGCCCACTGGAAGATGGTGCACATCGTACGTCCGGTCTGGGAGAAGATCGGGGACGCCAACCAGGCCGGCCGCGCGTTCCCGCCGCTGACCTACACGGAGCAGGACGCGGCAGACCTGTTCCTTCTCGAGCCGGCGCCGCGCACGATCCGCGGCGCACGCAACCTGCTCAGCGTGGCGCTGCAGTACGGCAACGCCTTCGGCCAGGGCATGCAGGCGGCGGCGCTCAAGCCCGCCGACTTCTTCGGCGACGACGACGTCCTGTACCTCATGGAGGACGCGGCCACTGGCGAGATCCGCCTGAGCATCCTGTGGGAATGGCTACACAAGCGCGGGCGGCTCACGGAGGACGATCCGGAGACGGGCGTGAAAGCCGGCGACATCTTTACGCTCGAGCTCTACGAGCGGCTGCATCGCGAGGAGATGGAGAAGCTGCTCGGTGCCGGCAACCGCGACGTCTATGATGACTCCAAAGCCACAACGCTTCCGATCGCGGGCGAGATCGTCGAAGCGTATGTCAAAGCCGAGTTGAAAACGCCTTGGTACATCG
Organism: Gemmatimonadota bacterium; assembly: GCA_022561145.1. Classification (GTDB taxonomy): domain Bacteria; phylum Gemmatimonadota; class Gemmatimonadetes; order Longimicrobiales; family Gaopeijiaceae; genus JACZXQ01. The sequence goes on along the minus strand of JADFRS010000203.1, from coordinate 1,868 downwards.
ACTTGCTCAACGTGAACCTAGACAACTTCGACCTAGCGTCGGCTCGAGAGCGGATCCGGATGTACTTGGACGCTTTCGCGAACGATGGCACGCGGATCACCGAGAATCTGGACTTCGCGTCTCCGGTCAGCCGATCGGAATGAGGAGATTCAGGTGGTCACCGGGAACGACGGGGATGGTCTCCGTGCGAAAGCCGCCCCGACCGAGGAAGTCCGCCCCAAACTGGGCCTCCTCGGACAGCCACTCCATCCGGAACGTCTTCTTCGTCTTCCCCGTCACCCTACCCACACGGCGCTTCACCCCGCTCCAGAACACGTAGATCGTCGCATCCCGGAAGTCGTTGTTCTCGACGGTGAGGAGGACGTCCTCGTCGAACGGTCGCACCTCGGTGAATGGAGTCGCCTCTAGCTGCCCCCCCTGCACCGCACAACCCGTGAGCGTTGCCGCGAGCAAGAAGCCTGAAAGTGCTCGGGCGATGAGCCTGGGACCGCGCGAAATGATCATCGTCCGCCCCTCCTTGTTTCGATGAGTATGACCCCGTTGGCTCCGAAGGCGTAGGCAGCGGCCGCGGACGGACCCCGGAGCACCCTCACACGCGCCACCATGTCAGCGGGAATGAGGTCCAGGGCGTGCATGGCCCGTAGAGTGCCGGCCGAATCGTCGATGCGGATTCCGTCCACGTAGATGACCGGGGCGTTGTTTTCGAATGAACCCACGCCCCGGATCGAGATGGCGGCACCCGTGCCGACATTACTGCCGGCCCTCCGAACCTCCACGCCCGGGACCTCCTGCTCGATGAGGTCGAGGGCACTCCTCCAGGTCTCCTGAGGCCTCGTCTCGCGCCCCACGAGGCCGGAGTTCCGGGGAGGGGCCCTGCCGACGCTCACAAGGAGCTCGTCCAGGATCGCATCGACCGGGCGGAGCCAGACCTGAAGGAAGCCCAGTTCGGGCGCCGACACCACGAGCGGTTCCACAACCGAGGCATAGCCCGGCATCGACGTCCTCATCGTGACCGCTCCGATGGGAAGACCTACGAGCTCGAACCACCCCTCCTCGTCGGTGACGACCTCGAATTCCGTGCCGACGATCGAAACCGTGGCCCCTTTCAGCGGATCCTTACTGCGCTCGTCCAGCACGGTACCGACCAAGAAGCCTGCCCCCTGACCTTCAAGCGGTGAGCCCGGAGCGAGGACGAGGGCGATCAGGACGAGGACCGGGCCAACGAGTAGGGCGGGGCGGCGGAAGAGGATCATCGGGATCACCTCTTGGTCCTGACGAACAGACCCTGACAAACAGAAATAGTGGAACGACACGGCACTGTTACCCCGTCCGTCCCAACCGGGGTCCCAAGCGCACATGTGGCCGTCGGCGCGCCGTCACCGTTCTTGTGCGCTTCAACGAGTGCCGAGTTATAGTACCCATGTGATGAGCACAACCATCGGTGACCGAGACCCGACGCACGTGCGGGTCAGTAACGCCAACGCCAACGCGCGCTTCAAGGCGCGCTGGAATGCCCGGGTAGCGTGGTCGATGATGGCGGCCTTCGCCGCTCACGCGGCGCTCTTCATCTTCGGACCCAGTTGGGAGGCGGTCTCATTTCCATCCACCCACTTGTCGTTGGAATCCGGTCGAGGGTTCGGGCTTCCTCCCTTCGCGGACCCGTCGAGTCTCAGCGGTGTGCGTCTGGCGGCAGTGTCGGGCCTTGGGGAGCCCGGCCCGTCCGATCTCCAGGCCAGTCTCCAGGAGTGGGGGGTGCTAGCCGACGCAGGCGTCGTGGAACGGTCGGACACTCCTCGCGAGCGGCCGGCCGGGGGGGCCGACCCCTCTCCTTCCGTCGCGGAGCCCGATCCCGAACCCGACGTTCAGGC
>JADFRS010000202.1 GCA_022561145.1 Gemmatimonadota bacterium | reverse complement strand
CAGGACATCCTGATCGATGCCGTTGCCGGTGATCTTGCGGCCGCCGAACGAATCCGGCAAGAAGCGGCTGAACTGGTGCGCGTTCACGTCCAGAATCGTGACGTCGTTTCCTTCCTCGTCCAGCGCGGTGGCGAGCTGCGAACCGACCCGTCCGCAGCCCATGATGATTACCTTCATCTCACTCTTCCACCTGATGGCGGCATAGCCAGACTTCGCACTGCGCGTTTCTCATCACGTGCTCCACGACTTTGCCGAACTGGAACTCCCCGAACGGCCGCTGGTAGCCGGTCCCCATGATGATCAGGCCGGCTTCGAGGTTGACGGCCTCATCGACGATCGCCGTGCCGGCTTCTCGAGCCTGGAGGATCTCGCCCTCCACGTTGAACCCCTGTTCACGAGAGGCCTGCTGCGCCTTCGAGAGGATCTCCTCGCCTGCAGCCTCCTCCGGCTCCACCTGCGCATCCAGCGGCAGGTTCCGCTTCACCTCGATCACGTGTACGACGTAGACCTTGCCCTTGTTTCCACGCGCTATATCGCAGGCCAGTGCCACCGCCTGCATACTAGCGTGAGAGCCATCGACTGGTACGAGAATGGTGCGAAGGTGCGCTGTTGCTTCAGATGTGGCCAAGTACTACCGACCTCGAATGAACTCTAAGACGCCCCGCAGGGCAGCAAGCGCATTATAGTCGCGCCGTGTCAGGTGAGCAAGGTTCGTTCACTATCTGTCCTTGTCGGCGCATCTCGGCGCAAGCTAGAATGAAGCGGGCAGGCAAGTGCCCGACAGTTGCCCCACGTTCGATAGGAGTTCACCATGCCAGCGCAGGACGGAAACGGAGCATCCCAAGCAAACGAAACCGGCACCTGGAAGGTCAAGACCGGCCTGGCCCAGATGCTGAAGGGCGGCGTGATCATGGACGTCGTGACGCCGGAGCAAGCCACGATCGCCGAGGAAGCCGGCGCCTGCGCCGTGATGGCGCTGGAGCGCGTTCCGGCGGACATTCGGGCGGACGGCGGCGTCGCGCGCATGTCCGACCCGGAGGTGATCTCCCGCATCATCGATGCGGTGACGATCCCGGTGATGGCGAAGTGCCGCATCGGCCACCTGGTCGAGGCGCAAGTGCTGGAAGCGCTCGGCGTCGACTACATCGATGAGTCCGAAGTGCTGACACCCGCCGACGAAGCACACCACGTGAACAAGCACCCGTTCAAGGTGCCATTCATCTGCGGCTGCCGCGACTTGGGCGAGGCGCTGCGCCGCATCGGCGAAGGGGCGGCGATGATGCGCACGAAAGGCGAGGCAGGCACCGGCAACATCGTCGAGGCGGTGCGCCACATGCGCACGGTCTGGGACAGCATCCGCAAGCTCCAGACGATGCCCGAAGAGGAGCTCATGGCGGAGGCGAAAGAGCTGGGCGCCCCGCTAGAGCTGGTGCGCGAGACGCGGTCGTTGGGCCGGCTGCCTGTCGTCAACTTCGCAGCCGGCGGCGTCGCCACGCCCGCCGACGCGGCGCTGATGATGCAGCTCGGCGCGGACGGCATCTTCATCGGCTCCGGCATCTTCAAGTCGGAAGACCCGGCCCCCCGCGCGCACGCCGTCGTCCAGGCCGTCACCCACTTCCAGGACGCGAAGATCATCGCGGAAGTCTCCCGCGGCCTGGGCGAGCCGATGCGCGGCCTGGAGCTGAGCCAGATACCTGAGGAGGAGCTGCTCGCCAAGCGAGGTTGGTAACGTATGAGCAAGCAGAATATCCACGCTGTCATCTACAAGGATGCGGAGAGCGATCAATGGGTTGCCGTGTGTTTGGAATACGAGGTGACAACTCAAGGCGACAGCGAAGAGCATGCAAAAGAGATGATGAAGGAAGCAGTCGAGCTCTACCTCGAAGACATCGGGAGAGAAGAGTATGAGCTGCTCTATCAGGCCATAGAAGGCGAACCGCGCATTCACGAACTGTCCGTTCATGCCTTGGCGATACTCCACTCGTGAAATAGCAGCGGCGCTAGCTCGTATCGACATTCACCTCATCAGACAGCGTGGTAGTCACATGAGGTTTCGCGGCATCTGGCGAGGGCAAGAGCGAAACGTTACCCTGGTAGCGGGTGATAAGACGATACCCGCCCGCACACTGGCTTCAATCCTGAAGCAGGCAGGGCTCACACCAACCGAACTTTCTCGTCTAGTTCGAGGAGAAGACCTGACGTAGATGATCGCAATGAGAAGACCATGAAAATCGGCGTTCTCGCGCTCCAGGGGGACTTCGAAGAGCATATCTCCGTGCTCACCAAGCTCGGCGCGGACGCAAGCGACGTGCGCCTGCCCGAACAGCTCGATGACCTCGATGGCCTGATCATCCCCGGCGGCGAGAGCACGACGATCGCACGGTTGCTGGCGCGCTGGCAGCTACTGTCACCGATACGCCGTCGCGCGCTGGAAGGCATGGCCGTCTGGGGCACCTGCGCCGGCGCCATCCTGCTGGCCGAACGCGCGACAGGCCTCGACCGCGAAGGCCTGCGGCTGATGGACATCGCCGTGGAGCGCAACGCCTACGGCCGCCAGGTCGATAGCTTCGAAGCTGAACTCTCCGTGCCGGCCTTCGGTTCGCGTCCGTTTCACGCCGTCTTCATCCGCGCTCCTCGTATTTCGGAAGTCGGCGCCAAGGCGATGCCGCTCGCTTGCCTCGCCGACGGCACTGTCGTCGCCGCCCAGCAGGATAAGCTACTGGCCACCGCCTTCCACCCGGAGCTGACGGACGATGCCAGGTTCCATCAGCACTTCCTCGCGCTCGCTGCGGCATCTCCGCCTGCCACCATCCGCGAGACAGAGAGCCAGGCCGCGACCGGCGTCAGGCGGCCTGCCTAGCGAGGGGAATCGACGGGACACACTACTGTGAGCAGCGTCCGCACCGTCCGCCGAGCTCGCCGGACCTGAGATCGGCTAAGACGGGTGACGATTCCCAGATCTCCTGAAAGCTCTGCGTCAAAAGGTCCCCCGCGACCACGGGCATATAAGGACATGGGGTGACCTTACCCTCGGGCGTGATGCGCACATAGTGGACGCCGCACGGGCAGCGCGTCTGATAGTTGAGCATGGGCGACTCGGGATCGCCCTGGAGCACATGCCTCATGATCTGGGGCTGGCACTTCGAGCGGACCATCATGCGGCCGCGATAGGTTCCCTCCAGCTCGACGAGTTCCCGCAGGACCTCGTCGTTCTCTTCAGGACTCATGCCCTGCATGTGCTCTGCGCGCCCGGTCGGGACCACGAAGTAGACGTTGAAGGAAACGGCTCCCGCCTCGGCCGACCAGCGAGCCAAATCTGCGATTTCGTGACGGTTACCGGTTGTGACGGTGGTCTGAATGACGAAATCGAGTCCGTGAGCGGAGCACCGCTCGACCGCAGCCATGGTGTCCTTGAGTGCGCCCCCGCCGTGCCGGAAGCGGTCATGATATTCGGGACGGAGCGAGTCGATACTGACGGCGACGCCCTTGACGCCGGCCGCCAACAGAGAGTCGATGCGCTCATCGGTCAGCCGCGTGCCGTTGGTGCCGACCACGACCGTGGCGCCCCCCGCCGAGGCTCGCTCCGCGATGACCTCCAGGTCGTCTCGCAGCAGGGGCTCCCCCCCCGTGAGGATCAGCATGGGGTTGGGGTTCACGTCGAGAATCTCATCCAGGATCCGCAGGCATTGATCCGTGGAGAGCTCATCGTCGGCGGCGTGCCAGGAACCCGCCGAGATATAACAGTGCGCGCACGCCAGGTTGCATCGTTTCGTGAGGTTCCACGCCACGATATGCGGGATGTAGGGTCCACGCTCACGGCTCGGTGAGACCGTCTCAAACACTTCCGGAGCGGGAGGCGCCAGAGTTGCCGAGGAGGACCTGAGATCGCCTGCGCTGCTCACGCTTCGCTGGGTTCCTTGCTCATGAATTGCTCGATCGCGGCCTTGGCGTCCTTTGGTGAGACGGTCTTGAAGTCCACCGGGCAGTTCTCGGTGGCCTCGGCCACGTCCCGAATCGGGCAGCGGGTCACGCCGCTGGCCTTGGCCTCCTCGATGAACTTGCGCATCTCGGGAGTCAAGCCGTCGACACCCTCGGCTGCCGCCTTGATCTGCTTGGTCTGGAGTTCGCGGAACATGACCAGCATGGTGTCCATGTCGAACTCGTCCGCCTCGATCATGGCCTGCTTGTTCTCATCCATCACCGGCGTGGTGACTCGCCAGAAGTCGTGCTCACGGGCGAAGCGCTCCACCGTGTTGCGGGCCAGGGGCCGGGCGATGAGTGGAACGAGCCTGAGTCGCTCGAAGGCCTCCTGGGTCCATTGGATGGGATCCTTGGCCGTTCGCTCGCGGCTCTCGACGTGTCCCGTGTGAGGACACTTCGCCGAGACCATGGCGACCTCCGGCAGCGGGTCCGCGTCCAGACCCTCCACCACCGTGCGCTTCATCGCCTCCTCGGCCTTCACCTCGGCGAGGGCGAGCTCTTCGGCCGTGCCGATCCCCATGATGAACTGCATGTGCGTGGGGAGCAGCTTCTGGATGGCCTCGTCCAGCCGCGCGCTGGTCACCATGGGGAGGCCGTCGGCTCCGAGGGGCGGCACCGCGGCAACCGGCTCGGATTCGGCCACTCCGTTGGATTGCGCTCCGTTCCCAGCATCGCCATTGGTTGATGGGAGCGGATCTTCGCGGTACGTGCCGTTGGCCCCGGGGCCGTAGTTGTCGAGGACGTACTCCTCCACCGCTTTGCGTGCGATGCCGAGTGCGAAGGGAGGTACGCGCAGGATCCGGACCTCGGCGTCGGGCGACCACTCCAGGCCCGTTTCGCCGTCCTCTTCGATCCACGGGATGTCGTCCGGACGGACGTCCAGAGTGCCCACGAGAAGGATGTTGCCGGGGGCGAGCCTGCACAGATTGTCCGCCTGCGAGCCCATGTCGGTGTCCTCGACACGGTGTCCGCCGTGACGTGCCAGGATCAGGAGGCTGGGCTCGATCTCTTCCATCCACTGGAGGATGCACTGGAACGGCTTTCCGACGAGGATCTGCGTCTCCACCTCCACGTCGGGGAACTCGTCGGCCATGACCTGAGCGCGCTTGAGGTTGGCCTGGGCGAGCTTCAGGAGGCCCTTGTCGATGATGTTGTTGTGGAGCTCCTCCTGCTCCTCGAACTTGAATACCTTCGAGGCCTGCGCCGAGAGGATGTCTTTGATGTTGCCGAAGACGGCGTGGTGATACTCGACGTCGAAGGCGGAGCAGACGTGGAGCTTCGCACCGAAGTCCTGCGCCATCTCCAGGGCCAGCCGCATGGCCTTGTAGGCGTACGACGAACCGTCGACGCAGACGATCCAGTTGCCGTTCTCCAATGGTTTCCCATCCCTGACGATGAGCGTGTCCTTCTCCACCCCCCGGATCACCCGGGAGACCATGCCGCCCAACTGGGAGTATGGCTGCTTGCCGATGCCGTGGGCTCCGATGACCACCAGGTCGTATCTGCGACCACTCGAGCCGGCCAGCTTCTCGTCCTGCTCCTCGTCCTCGGCGACGATCCGCCCGTCCTCGTCCACGATGACGTCGCTACGGACGGTCTCACCGCCGTCGTACTTGTCCGCGATGTTCGGGTCGAAGCCGATCAAGCTGGGAAGGCGGCCGACGCCTCGGTTGGCCTCCCGAACCACCTCTTCGTAGTGGATGCCCTCGAGGAGCTGGCGGGTCAGCGGTACGCCTGCCGCGTCACAACTGATGGCGGTCTGATCGAGAAAGGAGTCCGAGATGAGCTGGAGGCCCTTCTCGATCAGTTTGTCGTGAATTTTTCGCTGCCGCTTGATCTCCTTGGCGGATTGGAACTGGGCGGGAAGTCCCGTCTCCAACTGGCGAAACCGCACATCGTGAAGGCGCGCCGCATACACATGGTTACCAGTGATCCGTCCCTCGGAGCGCTTACAGATCTCGATGGCGCGGTCCACGGCCCAATAGGAATGATCGGAGTTGTCGACGGGTACGAAGACTTCACGGTACATAAGCACCTCGGGCCTCGGCCCTGGTTATCTGACACCCCTCACGTACCGATCGCCCCAAGGCCCTCCGTCGCCCATGAGGGCGGCGGACCTCCGTTCTCGAAGCCGGCGGGACATCCGTGTGCGATCTGGTTCGGTCTAGAGGCGCGCAGTGGTAGTCAAAATTTCAATACAAAGAAGGGGTACCGATCACCCGGCGCAACCGAGGGTCGTCTGAAACAAAACCAGCCTCCCAAACTCTCGGGTCGAGCACCGCTGAAGCGGGGGTCCCGATCGCGAGTTTCGACCCCGCAGGTACAGCGTTCGGATCAGTGAAAGCACGGTCCTTCGCGCCCAAAAAATGGGCGCTTGTTCCAAATGGTGCATGTCGCGGAAAGTGAGTATACCCGACCCTTCTCAGGGCTGTCAACAAGCCGGGGAGCGGGCTCGTCGGGGTGCGGCTCCGGGCCCCGTTGTCGAGGCCAGCGGGTGCGCGGTGCTTGGCCGATCCGACGGGGTTCCGATCTCGGTTTCTGGCCGGCTGTAGGTCGGATCTCATCGGCCGCCGAGCCCTATCGTATAACGGCCGGCGGCGGTAATCAGGAGCAACACCGTGAGGGT
>JADFRS010000201.1 GCA_022561145.1 Gemmatimonadota bacterium | reverse complement strand
GAGGCCGCCGGCGTGCGCACTTTGTATTCCATGCCGGGGCTGAAAGTGCACGCCAAGATCGCGCTCGTCGCGACCCGGGACGGAGACGAACGTAGTCTCTACGCCTACGTCGGCACCGGCAATTTCAACGAAAAAACCGCGGGCGTTTACGCCGACCACGGTGTGTATACGTGCGACGAGCGCATCACGAAGGACGTCGAACAGGTCTTCCGATTCCTGGCCGGGGAGATCGAAGAGCCTACGACAGAGCACCTCCTGACCGCTCCACTAACGCTCCGAAAGGGCTTCTACGAGCTCATCGAACGGGAGGCCCAGGCAGCCCGGGAGGGCAAACCGAGCGGCATGACGCTCAAGATGAACGCGCTGGAAGACAAGAAGATCATCAAGCGACTGTACGATGCCTCCGTGGCCGGTGTTCCGATCGAAATCATCGTTCGCGGCATCTGCCGACTGGTGCCGGGTGTACCCGGCCAGAGCGACACGATCAGAGTCCGCAGTATCCTCGATCGGCACCTCGAGCACGCTCGCATCTATGCCTTCCACAACGGAGGCGACGAGATCATCTACCTGGCTTCCGCAGATTGGATGAAGCGGAACCTTTCCCGGCGTGTGGAGGTCGCGTTGCCGGTGTACGACCCCGAGATCAAGCGGCAGTTACGTCGACTCCTGGACCTCGAACTGGCGGACAACACGAAGGCACGCTGGATCGACGCAAGCGGCGCCAACGTGTACGTGCAAGCCGATGGTAAGCCACGCGTTCGATCGCAGGAGGCGTTCCGGGACTTCCTGGCCGAGCTGGCTCCGGGCCCCTAGAACGCGAAGCCGAGGCCTAGGTAGAAACCCGTCCGTCCTTCACTGCGCGCGAGCGAGATCTGCACGGTGCTCGAGCGCCTGAGGGGCGCGAGCCAGATGCCGCCGCCAACCCCGTTGTGCCACGTCGACGAGCTCTCTCCGTCCGCATACACGCGTCCGATGTCGGCCAGGGCGAACAGGCCCACGTCGGCCGGCGCGAGCACGAAGGTGCGCACGAGGAAGACCCGGAACTCCGCGCTACCGTAGAGCGAGGCGTTGCCGGCGTACCTCTGCTCTCTCAGCCCGCGCACGTTGCGTGAACCACCTACGAACGCCGACTCCGCGAACGGGAAGACGCCCCACACTTTCTTCCCCCCAGCCCGGACCGCGAGCGTTGGGTTGCCTCCTCCGGGGGAGAAGTACGCGACCGCTTGTCCGTGGAGCTCACCGAACGTGCCCTGATCGACGTCCAAGAGGGTCGGATACAGACTACCCCCACCCTCGACGAAGTACCCACCTCCCGGCGTGCCCAACATGTCGCGCGTATCGATCTGGAACGACGCTTGGAGACCCGCCTGCGCGAACTTGCCTGATCCGTACGGATCGGTGTCCGCGATGAAGCTCACGTCGACGGTGGACGTGTCCGTCGAGGTGTAACGGAAGATCGGACCGACCTCGATGTACTTCCCCTCACCGTCTCCGAAGCTCACCGCCGGGGTGAGCGTGACCTGCTTGTGCGGCACGCGGTGATAGCTCACTGGCCGCGTAGTTCTCCGTTCGTTTCCGGGACCGTAGTAGTCGATGATCTCGATCCCGCTCCAGCGGCCGCTCAGCCGCAGATCGGCCGAGCCGATCGCCGAGCGCCGCAGGTGTGAGAGATCGAAGAACGGTTCGGTGAGCCCCAAGGAAAGACCTGCGCGGAACCGAGTCCGAGAGCTGTAGGGATCCTTGAGGAATCCGTACCGATCGATCTTCGCCCCAGATAGAAGTAAAAGCCCACGATCCGCATCGTAACTGACTCGTGGCTCGGGGATCCAACGCGAACCCCAATCGAGCGTTCGCTCCCCCTCGAACCAAGAGTAAGGCCTGGGCGCCCGACGGTCCTCAAGTCTGGCACCGAGGCCGTCCCCGTACTCAGAGTTCGACACATCGTCGTAGATGATGCTGCCCCGAGCCTCACCGTCGAACCGGTCAGCGCCTCCGCCGCCGATCAAGCGTACCAGAATCGGGCTCGCCGGGCCGCTCGACAGCGCGCGGTCGTCCCCACCGTGCATATAAAGGCGGATCTCGCTCGTCTCCGCAGGATCGAACGTCCTGGCAAAGCTGGTCGCCGAGCCGGCGCTCAGCCCGAAGGTCACCCTCACGGCCCCACTCGGCTGGCGCTCGATCCGGAACTGCTCGGCACGGTCAGTCGCGTGGATGTCCGCGTAACCGAAAACGATCTGATAGAGGTGCTGCGCCGCTTCCGGTAGGTGGTCACGCCTGAGTCGGAGCGAGCGAGTCAGCTCCTCGCCGAAGACGGCGTAGTGCTCAGAGGGCATCTGGCGGGCCGCGTCCGCGATCACGTCATCGGTCAGCAGCACCCCCACCTCTTCGACCACGGAGAGCCAGGTCGCCCGGTCGATGGAGACGAGCAGATTGCGGTCCATGTCCCACGCGTTGCGCGTGACCGCGTCGATGTTCGGGTAGACGTCGGAGAACGTGACGAGGCGCGGCTCGTACGTGCGTGCCAGCGTCTTCAACAACCCGTCGAAGCGCACGAACGCCTGGTCGCGGTCCCGAGGAATGACACGCCAGCGAGACACTCCACCTTCCTCGATACGGGCCCAGAGGTGGTTGTTGTGGCTTCGGTCTCGGTCGCCGACGAGTAGGTCGACCATGCGCGCTCGAAGCAGCTCTACGACGTCGACACGGCTTTCGGGTTCTGTCTCGAGGATGTCGAAGAGCTCCCCCAGCTGTACGATCTCGCGCGAATCCGCGAAGCCGATCGTGCCGCCGGGACCGTCGTCCGGACGCTCCTCGAAGAGCACGAGCATGCCCGCGAACTCGTCGCGGAACTCTCCCAGGCGTGGGTCGTCTGGGACGACCATGTACTGGGGATCGGGGTGCAGCACCCCCACCGCATCGAGCAGCCGCGCGACTACCGGTGCGCCGGACGGGTGGAAGGAACTGATTTGGTCCTGGAGGATCGCATGGAGCGGTGTGCCCTCGAATTCCTCCAAGAGGTCAGTAGGTGTCTTGTCGACCGACCGGAAGACATACCGTCTGCCGTCGGCTCCCCGCATGTGCAGTGTGCGCGTCGTCATGCCACCACCGACCCGCATCGGGGTGAGGCCGCCGCCAAGGTCGTCCAGATTGGCGACCGGTACCCGGATCGGCGTGGTCCAGAGCGAGCGGTACCCACTTCCCATGAGCCGGGCGTAGAGAGCGCTCGCGCCGTAGGCGCCAGGGATGACGGTCACCGAATCGGTGCCGGGCGGTGGGGGGGGCACAACCTGGGCCCCAACCGGTTCCGCGACTCTGAGGGCGGTGAGCGCGATCCCAGTCGCTAGCGCGAGCGCTACCCGCAGGGCCATCGCGCTCATGGTCGGGTGCGTCATTTCTCCCCCCGAAGCTGTACGCTCAGGATTCCTGCAGCGCGCCTTCAACGTGCCGACCATTATGGGGCGGTCTACCGAATCCAACAACGTATCTATCTATCTAGGCACGCGTCGAATCGAAGCAGAGCGGTCTGATGATGGAGGCTGCTGCGCTACCTGCTGGGCCGATACCACCAGCTTCGCCGCGAGGCCTTTGACCTGGAAAAAGTTCACTCCGCTGGCGGTGCGTCTCTACCCTGAACAGGTACAGATCGAACAGTGACGTGCCCGTGAGCACCAACAGGGTGACCGCGAACCACGAGAGATTGAGGGCTTGGCGCACCTTGGGCAGCGACAAGATTCCCAGCCCGCCCAGTAGCGCGATCAGCCAGAGAGAGAACCACGGCCAGCTCGGCTGGTGGCTGGCGACGTAGACCAGAGCGAGCCCGAGAAGCGCGAGTCCCGCCCAGAAGGCCCTTCGGAAGCCGCAACCGCCGGCCGGCACGATAGAATCCGAGCCTCCACCCCTGCCTCCCTTCCCAAGGACCACCGACCTACCGAAGCGCCTCGTACCGCCGAGGCGGTGGGGGTCGCGTCTCAGTCCCTACGGTAAGGGAGGGTATGCAGTCCAACCGCAAGGGGCGCGACGGGTCGCATCATCCAGACCGCAACGAGCAGTTTGAGTTCATCAATGCCTCGGCGGAGGAGTTTCTGGAGCGGGGATGGCCGGTCATCTCAGTGGACACGAAAAAGAAGGAACTGATCGGTCCCTTCAAGAACGCCGGGAGAGAATGGCAAAAAAAGGGCGAGCCGGTTGAGGTGAACATGCACGATTTCCCCGACCCGGAGTTGGGCAAAGTGATCCCCTACGGCGTCTATGACATCGGCCGCAATGAGGGATGGGTCAGCGTCGGCGTCTCGCATGACACAGCACAGTTCGCCGTCGAGGCGATTCGCCGGTGGTGGCGGCAAATGGGCCGGCGTGCCTATCCGACGGCCCCAGAGATGCTGCTCACCGCCGACGGGGGTGGAAGCAACGGCTCGCGGGTGCGGCTGTGGAAGCTGGAACTGCAGCGTCTGGCCGACGAACTAGGCCTGCGATTGAACGTCCGGCATTTTCCGCCCGGTACCAGTAAATGGAACAAGATCGAGCATCGCATGTTCTGCCACATTACGGAGAACTGGCGAGGTCGCCCCTTGATCAGCCGGCTGGCCGTGGTGGAACTGATCGCGGCCACTCGCACGGCCCAGGGATCGTCGCTTCACGCGGAGTTGGATGAGACCGACTACGAGACCGGCAAGGCCGTCTCTGAGGAACAGATGCGCTCCCTCGCGATTGAGCGCTGCGACTTCCATGGTGAATGGAATTACAGCCTCTCGCCACGATAGCGTCGCGTGACGATGCGTTCAGTTTATTCTCCATAGATTCCTTACTCCCTGTCCCATGCCACACTACGACCTACCGCGTTTCCCCCCAATAGGGCGGTTGTACTGCCTAGCCCTGTCCTCTTGGGCGGTGTTCAGCAGATGGTGCCATTAGTCAGACGGGTGGGTTGAATACTTGCGCGACTCGCGCCCGCACACCTCCATAGGTATCGCGACCCGACCCGTTGAAGCTTTCCCAGGAGCCTCGAATACCCGACGCCTCCGTCGTGTCTCAGACGGCTTGAGACGCCGCGCGCCGCTCGGGGTCAGAGACATGGCTTTCTTCCGCACACTCGTAGCTTGGCTCGGTGCCATCGTTCTGACGGCAATCAATTGGACCTTGCGGATCAAATTCCACAACGATCCACGAGCGGCGTTGAAGGCCTCGAGCCGCGGATACATTTACGCCATTCTTCACGCCCATCAGCTTACCGCTGGAATGAATCACGGAGAGAAAGCGTGTGCCGCCATGGTCTCGCGCTCGGCAGACGGTGATCTCCTCATCCCCTTGTGCAGATTGCATCGCATCACCCCCGTTCGTGGCTCGTCGCAAAAAAAAGGCAAGAACAAGGGCGGCCGCGGGGCCCTGGCGGAACTGATCGATTTTGTTTCCGCCAACAAGCCATGCACGATGGCCGTTGACGGACCACGGGGTCCCCGGGGTGTCGTCAAGGCGGGTGTGGTTGAGATCGCCCAGGCAACAGGAGCACTGATTCTCCCGGTGGTCGCCGTCCCCAGTGGCCGGTGGGTTCTTCGTCGAACGTGGGACCGCTTGCAGATCCCCAAGCCGTTCGCGCGGGTTGTTTTTGCCTTCGGTGCACCCATCACCGCTGACGACAACGCAGCGCTCAAGGACCTTTGCCTTCAAGTGGGGCGCAGCCTTGCCGATCTGGAACGCCTCCATGACCCCGATGAGTCAAAGATCCATACCGAGACAGCTCAACAAACGGTTTTGGGCTAGGACCGGGGCGTTAAGCGTTGCACTACGATACGGTCGAGAACCACGGCTCGTACTCCAACCTCGACTACACAGTGGAGCAGATCGGGGAGTACGTCCGAAAAGGCGACATCCTCATCGACTATTCGGGCGGAACCGGGATCCTCGCCAAGCGGTTGCTGGACCGGCTCGGCTCGAAGGAAGTAGGGATCGTCATCGTAGATTCCTCTCCCAAGTTCCTGCGCTTGGCTTTGGAGAAGTTTCGGGACGAGCCGTACACGCGACTGGGCCAAGGCCCGGCACGTCTACCGACTGCGCCGGCCTACCACCACGCCATTCTATCCGGTGGTCCAGCACCACCTCGAGACGTTCCTCGCCCAGGCCGCCGAGGGCCTCGATGTTGGTCGGCAGCGCATGGTAGTTGAAGTAGCCTCCCACCACGCGCTGCAACCAGAGACCCTGCTTCTTGATGGAGAGGTGGCGACGACGCGTGAGTTCGTCTCGGACCCATCGCAATTTGGCCGCCATCCGCTTCCGCGACGTGTGACGAACGAGGAGATAGTCTCCCGCCCGCGTCTTGCCACAGATGTGGGTGAGGCCCATAAAGTCGAAGGTCTCCGGTTTGCCCATGCCCCGCACGGCTCGGCGTTCAGCGGCGTACCGACCGAACTCCAGGAGCCGTGTCTTCTCCGGGTTGAGCTCGAGCGCAAACTTCCCTAACCGCGCATCGAGTTCCATCCGGAAGCGAGTGGCGTCGCTCTGATTCTGGAATCCGACCACGATATCGTCAGCGTACCGCACGACAGTCACTTCGCCGTGGGCATGCCGCGTCCGCCACTGCTGGATCCACAGATCGAAGACGTAGTGGAGATAGACGTTCGCCAGCAGCGGT
>JADFRS010000200.1 GCA_022561145.1 Gemmatimonadota bacterium | reverse complement strand
CGGGCACCCGCTCCTCGACGCTCGCCGCACACAGGACTTGGGTATGGCCAGCGCTGATGAGGCACGAGCCTTCGGCGTGCCGAGCCCTGCCCAGCTCGATTGTGACGGGTCGTAGTTCGCCCGGATCTCGCCCGTCGGTCCGGCTCATGAGTCGCTCTCCCTCAGTCGCTGGATCAGTGCCGTGGTGGAGTGACCCTCCACATATGGGATGACGACAACGCGTCCTCCCCCCTGCTCTACCGCATCGGCCCCCACGATGTCCTCCGTCGTGTAGTCGCCGCCCTTCACGAGCACGTCCGGCCGCAGCGCCGCGATCAATTCGCCGGGCGTGTCTTCGTCGAAGAGCGTTACCGCCGTGACGGAGGAGAGGGCGGCGAGAATGAGCGCCCGTTCCCCTTCGCGCATGAGCGGGCGCCCGGGACCCTTGAGTCGCGCAACCGACGCATCGGTGTTCACGCCGACCACGAGCACGTCACCCAGAAGGCGGGCCTGTTCGAGGTAGGTCACGTGGCCACGGTGCAGGATGTCGAAGCACCCGTTGGTGAACACCACTCGCCCATCTCTCGGAGGACCGTAGCGGGTGATGAAGTCCGGTCTCGCGAGGACTTTGCCGGCGGCGCCAGCAGGTTCGGTCATGGGCGCGAAGCTCCGTCCGCCTCAGCCCCCTCGAGCAACTCGTTCGCCCCTCGGTCTATCAGGATCTGAGCGGTGCGCCGGCCCAACTCCGCGGGATCACGTGCGCTACCGGTGAGGTCCGCACGCACCAGTTGCCGTCCGTCCGGACTCGCCACAAAGGCCCACAGGCGGAGCCCGTCGGCGTAGGTCAGCCCAAGGGCACCCACGGGCACGTGGCACCCACCACCCAGAGCGGCGAGGAGCGTGCGCTCGGCGGTGACCGCCATCTCGGTCTCCGGGTGGCGGAGAGGCTCCAGGAGCGCACGGGTCTCCTCGTCGTCGGTGCGTGTTACGATGCCGAGGGCGCCTTGGGCGGGAGCGGGCAGCCATGAGGTGCGCTCCATCCACTCACCGATGCGCTCCTCCAGTCCCAGACGAATGAGGCCCGCTCCGGCGAGTATCACCGCGTCGTAGTCGCCGGCATCGACCTTGGCAATCCGCGTATCCACGTTGCCCCGGATGTCGCGCACCTCCAGCTCGGGCCGGAAAGCGAGGGCCAGCGCCGCCCGCCGCAGCGAGCTCGTGCCGATGATCGCGCCGTCGGCCAGGCCGGCCAGAGTGGTACGCGATCCAGTGGGCCCCACGATGACGTCACGAGGATCCACCCGCTTGGTGGTGGCCGTCACACAAAGCCCGGGGTCCATATCGGTGGGTAGGTCCTTGAGGGAGTGCACCGCAAACTGGATACGGCCTTCAAGAAGGGCGCTGTCCAACTCCTGTGTGAAGAGGCCCTTGCCGCCGATCTCGGGTAGCGGCCGATCCTGGACGGCATCCCCCGTGGTGGTGATGACTTCCAGCTCCACGCTCGCCGCCCCCAGGGCCTCGACCGCGGCCGCCACTGTTCGGCTTTGGGTGAGGGCCAGCCTCGAGCTGCGGGATCCCAACTTGAGCGTGGTCGTCATGATCAGAAATAGAACACCAGATAGGCAGCGAGGAGCACGGCGACCCACAGCACCATGCTGCCCGTCGGCCAGGTTCGTGCCAGAATGCCGTGAGGGCCGTGGCTGCGCGTCGCGGAGTGCATCACGCGCTGCACGGTGCCAATGACGGCTCCCCTGACTGCGGAGTCGACGCGCGCCACGGCTCCACCGATACCCCGAACGAGGCGAGGCGCCATCCAGCGGTAGGTCCACTCGGCATCGATATTGACGGAGCGCAGCTCGGGTGGGTAGATGCCTGTCTTCTGGAGGCCGATGAAGGCCAGCGCACCGAACCAGAGAAGCTGGGTCTGAGTCAACACGTGGGTCACGTCGTATGGCGTGTAGTCGGTCACGTACGGGAGGATGCCGTACAGCAGGCTTGGGCGCGATCCGATCGTGATGCACAAGCCGGCCCCGATGAACATGGCCACCAGCATGTTCCCGGGAGGCTCGGTCGTGCGGATGCCGGCGTCATGGGCGAAGAACGTGAAGTAGGGGATCTTGATTCCGGCGTGGTGGAACACGCCGGCGGACGCGAACAGGAGTGCCGGCCAGACCCAGACATGCCCCTCCTGCAGAACCGCGGCCATGACCATCGACTTGGACACGAAACCGCTGAACAGGGGGAACGCCGAGATGGAGGCCGCCCCCACGATGCAGAGGACAGTCGTAATGGGCATCGATTTGTAGAGCCCCCCCAGGTCGGATCCGTTCATGCGACCGGTCATGTGTAAGACCGAGCCCATGCACATGAATAGGAGGCCCTTGAAGATCACGTCGCTGAAGGCGTGGGCCACGGCGCCGTTGACCGCCAGCGCGGTCCCGATTCCAATCCCGCACACCATGAAGCCGATCTGATTGATCATGCTGTAGCCGAGGACCCGCCTCAGGTCATTCTCGATCACGGCGTAGAAGATCGGGAAGCACGTCATGACAGCCCCGACGTAGATCAGGATCTCCGTTCCCGCATACGAGCGGGCCAGAGCGTACACCGCCACCTTGGTCGTGAACGCGCTGAGGAAGACCGTCCCGGTCGCGGTACCCTCCGGATAGGCGTCGGTGAGCCAATTGTGGAGCAACGGAAATGCGGCCTTGATCCCGAAGGCGAGCAGGATGAGCCATCCGGCGAGCGACCCGTCCAGCCCGATGTCACCGAACTCCAGGCTCCCCACCTGATGAGCCCTCAGAAGTGTCCCGGCCAGGAGGATCACGCCCGAGAGCACGTGGATCACCAGATAGCGGAAGCCGGCCTTGATGGAGCGCTCGGTCTTCCTCGCCCAGATCAGGAAGACCGAGGTGAGAGCCAGAAGCTCCCAGAACACGAACAGGGTGATCATGTCGCCCGCGAACACAGCCCCGAGCGCACTGCCGGCGTACAGAAGCGCGGCGGTGTGCTGGACCCTGGCGTTGTCTTCGTCGCGCAGGTGGAGCGCGAAGATGTTGCCGATGAGGGCCGCCAGGTGGAACAGGTAGCCGAACAACAGGCTCAGGCGGTCCACCCGAAGCGGAATGAGCGTGTAGTCGAGGAACGCGAACTCGACGGTCGTTCCCGCCTCCAACCCAAGGATGTTGATGCCGCCGATCACGGGCGTCAGGAGCAGGAGCGCCTTGCGGAGGTTCCCCCGGGTCACCGCGACGAGGAGCGCCCCGACCAGGAAGATCACGAAGGGGTGTCGCAGCAGCTCAATCCCCATCGTAGTAGTCCTCGTCCCGCATGAGCACGCGGCGCATCTGCTTGGCGATCACGACCAGCATCCAACAAGCGCCGAACCCGTAGAGCGCGTGGAACGCCCAAAGGTTTTCCCAGCGATGGGAAATGTGGCGGTGCACCACGAAATCCAGAATGACGAGCACGACGCACACCACGTAGAACCCGTTCACGAACCGATCCACGTTCTTGGGGTCGTCGAACAGGTAGGTGCGCCCGTCGTCGGTCGTGTGAGGCCCGTGTTCGCTCATGGCAACACCAGCTTCATGAGATCGAAGACCGGATCGGGATACACGAACAGGCCCACAGTCGCGAGCGCCGTGATGACCATGGCCAGCACCGACGGCCACGGCGCCTCGCGCATCCCAGCTTGGAGATTTACGCCGTCGGGTGGCTGACCGAAGAAGGCCCGCACCGGTACTTCCAACAGGTACACCAGGCTCAGGAGGGAGCTGACCATCAGGACGGCCAGCAGACCTATCTGGCCGGCTTCGAGAGTGCCCAACCCGAGATACCACTTGCTCCAGGATCCTCCGGCCGGCGGTATCCCAATGATGCTCAGGGACCCCACGAAGAAGGCGCCGAACGTGATGGGCATGGCCCGCCCGAGTCCACCCATCCGGCTGATGTCGGTCTCGTGCGCGGCCACAAGCACGGCCCCCGCAGCAAAGAACAGCGTGATCTTGCCGAAGGCGTGCATTGCGATGTGCATGCCACCGCCGATGATCCCCCATTCGTTGGCCAGAAGCGCTCCCAGCACGATGTACGACAGCTGGCTGATGGTCGAGTACGCCAGGCGGGCCTTCAGGTTGTCCTTCGTGAGGGCGACCAGAGAGCCGAGGATGATCGTGGAGGCAGCCGCCCACGCCAGCCACGGTGTGCTCGCGAGCTCACCAAGCAGGTCCAGGCCGAAAACGTAGACGGATACCTTGAGGATGGTAAACACCCCCGCCTTCACCACTGCGACGGCATGGAGCAGCGCGGAGACGGGCGTCGGCGCCACCATGGCGGCCGGCAGCCATCTGTGAAATGGCATGACGGCCGCCTTGCCGACCCCGAAGACGAACAAGACCAGGATCACACTCAGGACACCGCCGGAGGCCGTTCCCGAGAGTATGCCGCCCTCTTGGAAGTCCACCGTGCCGGCGAGTTGCCAGGTCCAGATGACCGCGAGTAGCTGGAAGCCGATCGACGTAAAGAGAAGGATTCCCAAGTAGACGCGCCCGGCCTTCTTCGCTTCCTCCGTGCCGTGGTGGGTCACCAGAGGGAACGTGCACAGGGTCAGGACCTCGTAGAAGGCGAAGAGCGTGAACAGGTTTGCCGAAAAGGCGACCCCCATGGCGGCCGCTATGGAGATCGCGAAGAAGGCGAAAAAACGGGTCTGATTCTCCTCGTGGTGGCTCCGCATGTACCCGATGGAGTAGAGCGTGGTGACGATCCACAGGAACGACGCCACGAGTGCGAAGACGAGGCCCAGGGGCTCCACGCGGAGAGCCAGAGGGATGCCCGGCATCACTTCGACCAACACCAGCTCGGGGCGCAGGCCGGCTTTGACCGGATCGACGAGCCTGAGAACCAGGGTGAGGAGCGCCCCCGCAGTGACGAGGCTCACCCCCTCGCGGACGTTGGGCCAACGGCCCAACAGCAGGATCAGCAGCGCCCCCGCAAGCGGAAGCACCACGGCCAGACCGGTTACCAAACCCACGCTCATGGGCCCAGCCCTAGAAGGCTCCGTGCCGCGCTTCCGGCGACGCCGGACGTCAGTGAAGCGTCGATGCCAAAGTAGAGGTTGGCGAGGATAAGCGCCCACGTGGGCACGAGCATGGCTAACGGAGCCTCGCCGAGATCATGCTCGTCGTCGCCGGGGAAGTCGTGGAAATAGGCAGCCTCCACCACCCGCCCTATATAGAGCACCGCCATGAGCGACGTCAGGAGAACGAGCACCGCCACCGGCCACCAGCCCTTCTCGAGTGCCCCCTGGATGAGGTACCACTTGCTGACGAAGCCCACGGTGAGCGGTATGCCGATCAGGCTGAGCCCACCGATTACGAACGCGGCCATGGTCCAGGGCATACGCTTGCCCAGGCCGCGCATGGAATCGATGTGAACGGAGCCGATCCGGTACATCACGCACCCGAGCGCCATGAAGAGCGCGCCCTTCATCATCGCGTGATTGAACATGTGGAGAATCCCGGCGGTCAACCCGGTGACCGATGCCATGCTGATCCCCAGGATCATGTACCCGATTTGGGCCACGCTCGAGTAAGCCATCATGCGCTTGATGTTCGTCTGGAAGATGGCGACCAGGGACATGCTGAAGATCGCCACCAGGGCGAGAGGCAACAGCACGCGGTCCAACTGCATCACGTCGAAAGAAAATGCCGGTCCAAAGACGGTGAAGAAGAACCGGAGCAGCATATAGACTGCCACCTTGGTGGCGGTCGACGCGATGAATGCCGTTACGGTCGACGGTGCGTAGGTGTAGGCGTTGGGTAGCCACAGATGAAGCGGAAAGAGCGCGAGCTTCAGACTGATGCCGACGGTGAGAAACGCGAACGCCACCGCGATCGTGCGAGTGGAAGACACCTGAGGTAGGAGTACGGACAGGTCCGCCATATTGAGCGTCCCGGTCATGACGTACATCATGCCGATGCCGATCACGATGAAGGTGGCCCCCACACTGCCCATGATCAGGTACTGGTAGGCCGCGGTGAGCGCTTTCCGATCCTGCCCCATGGCGATCAATGCGTAGGCGGACAGCGACGAGATCTCGAGAAAGACGAAAACGTTGAAGACGTCCCCGGTTGCCGTGATCCCGAGCAGCCCCGTCAGGCACAGCATGAAGGCCGCGTAAAACAGGGCCACACTGGAGGCCTCGAGCTCACGCTCGATGCTCCTGAGCGCGTAGGGCGTGATGACCGCCGCCATCATCGAGACGATGAGGAGCACGAATGCGTTCACCGTGTCGATACGATATTCGATGCCCCATGGAGCTGCCCAACCACCCAGCTCGTAGCTTATGGTGCCGTCCGCCAACACGAGCGCCAGGAGTTGGATGGCGATCCACAACGAGGTCCAGCTGGCCACCACGGCCACGGCCCAAGCAGCGCGCCCGTTCCGTACCGTCGCGCACAGGGGCGCCGCCAGCAGCGGCACGAGCACCTGCAGTATGGGAAGGTGGGCGCTCACGTGCGCAGATCCGCCGCCTGGATCTCATCCTCTTCGATCGTGCCGTAGGCCTCTTTGATCCGAATCACCAGGCTGAGTCCGAGCGCGGTGGTCGCGACGCCGACGACGATCGCAGTCAGGATCAGCACATGAGGCAGCGGATTCGAGTAGACCGCCTCCCCTTCGACCAGGATC
>JADFRS010000043.1 GCA_022561145.1 Gemmatimonadota bacterium | reverse complement strand
GCGCTGCCTGCCCTGCGGACCGGGCGGCCGAACCTCCAGGCCAATCTTGGCCAGCGGACCGGGGGCGGCATTGGAAAGTCGGGGTGGCAAGACACGCTCGTGGCACTCGAGATGGCGCTCGCGGTCGTCTTGGTGATGGGTGCCGGACTCATGGTGAGGACGTTCGAGCAGCTCTCCTCGATTGATGTCGGCTTCCAGGGCGACAACCTGCTCACCATGGCGGTCTCTCTTCCCACCACGACGTACCCGACCGCACAGGACGCGGTGAACTTCCATCGCGAAGCCATGCGAAAAATGGAGGAGATCCCCGGCGTGCAGATGGCGACCGCCGTGCGGATTCTTCCGCTCGACTCCCAGATCGGGGATTGGGGGCTGGCTGTAGAGGGGTACGTTCCGGCCCAGAACGAAGGCGTCAACGGTGACTGGCAGTTCGCGGCACCGGGGTACTTCGAGGCCATGGGCATCCCTGTAAATAGCGGTCGCCCATTCGAATGGACCGACGACGAAAACGGTGGTTGGGTCGGGATCGTGAACGAGGCCTTCGTACGCCGATACTGGCCCAACGAAAACCCCATCGGAAAGCGCTTCCGCATGCGTACCGATGGGCAGACGCCGTGGGTAAGCGTGGTAGGCGTGGTCGGGGACGTGACGCACAACGGCCTGACCGCGGAGATCAAGCGGAAGTTCTACATCCCCCTCGCGCAGTGGGAAGCAGTGTCGGGCGGCAACCGGCCGACCTCGGTGCGGTTCGTGGTCAAGACGGCCGGCAACGCGCTGGCGCTCACGGCACCGGTGCGTAACGTGATTCGGCAATTGGATCCTTCGTTGGCAATCGCACAAGTCCGGACCGTGGACGAGATCAAGTCGGCTGCCGTAGCCCAGCCGCGCTTCACAGTCGTGCTCATGGGCGCCTTCTCACTCATGGCGATTCTGCTCGCGCTGGTCGGGATCTACGGCGTCATCTCGTACGGCGTGAGCCAGCGCACCCAGGAGATCGGCATCCGTATGGCACTCGGCGCTGAACCGGGGGAAGTCGTGTCGCTCATGCTGAAGCGGGGAATGACGATGGTCCTGGTCGGACTCGGGATCGGCGTGGTGGCCGCTCTCGGCATGACGCGGTTCATCGAGTCACTGCTTTACAACGTGGACCCGCAGGACCCTGTCATTTTCGGTTCGGTAGCCGTGGGATTTGGCGTGATAGCTTGGCTCGCGACCTACATCCCGGCGCGCAGGGCCGCGGGGGTGAACCCGATTCAGGCGTTGAGGTCCGAGTAGAGTTCGCCTGGGGGGTCGCGGCTGTATATCCCTGCCTGCGACCGCTCGATACCTTTTCCGGGATTCCTCCCCGCGAGAAAAAAGGAACCCGAGCATGAGATGCCGCGTCTCCCTGGCCTTCCTATCGTCCCTCGCCCTTCTGTCAGCGGGCGTGCCGCCACTACATGCGCAGCAACCAACCCGCATAGACGGTTTGGGTAGCCTGGCGTTCCCCAACTCCGGGTCACCCGAGGCGCAGCACGACTTCATTCGGGGCGTGCTCCTGCTTCACAGCTTCGAGTACGCAGATGCGGCGACTGCCTTCCGCAAGGCTCAGGAGATCGATCCGGACTTCGCCATGGCGTATTGGGGCGAAGCCATGACCTACACCCACCCGGTGTGGAACCAGAAAGATCCGACGGCGGCGATGGAGGCGTTGGCCCGATACGCTCCTACCCCCCAGGAGCGTGCGGAAAAAGCTCCCACCGATCGCGAACGGGCGTATCTCACCGCTGCGGACGTGCTGTACGGTCACGGCATGAAGGCGACGCTGGACACGCTGTTTTCCCTCGAGATGGAGAGGCTGGCCGCCCGATACCCGGAGGATCTCGAGGCCCAGACGTTCTACGCTTTATCGCTGCTGGGATTGAGCCAGGGTGATCGGAATGTGCCGACATATATCGAGGCCGGAGCGATCGCGCTGGCCGCCGTGCGGAAGAACCCCGAGCATCCGGGCGCCGCTCACTATGTGATTCATTCCTTCGACGACCCGACCCACGCCATTCTGGCGATGCCGGCGGCCCGGGCCTATGGGCCCATCGCACCCGATGCGGCCCATGCCCAACATATGACGACGCACATCTTCCTTGCCCGCGGTCTGTGGGACGATGTGGTCGAGACCAACGTTCGTGCGGATGCACTGTCGGATCGAAGCCTGGAGGCTCGGGGCCTGCCGCCCAGGAGCTGCGGCCATTACAACGAGTGGCTCATGTACGGGTACCAGCAGCAGGGCCGGTATGAGGACGCCGAGACGTTGCTCATGGGGTGCCATGCCCAGGTTCAAGATGAACTGCGGTCCGCCGGCCGCCTCGGTTCTTCCGCCGAATCCTATGCGCACATGCGCAGCTTGCATCTGGCGGACACTCGTGATTGGACTGGCGTGCCGGCCATCTCACCGATCGGCGTCGCCAGCGCACCGATGTTCGTGCAACTCATGGAGGCGTGGGGGAGCGGTGTCGCCGCGGTAAATCGGGGGGATCGCACTGCGGCAAAGAAACATCACGCGTTCCTTATGGACTACGGCGCAAACGCCGGAGCCACGTGGGAGAGTCCGTACGTGCCGGTTTGGCAGGGTACGCTCGGGGCGATGCTCCTCGCCGACGCGGGGGATGGCGAGGGAGCACTCCGCGCAGCACATGAGGCTGCCGAGTACGAGGCATCGCTGCCGGTGGATTTCGGCCCACCGATCGCCTTCAAACCCGCTCGGGAGTTGGAAGCGGAGCTGCTGCTTGATCAAGGTCGGGCGGAGGATGCCATGCGAGCCTTCGAGATGGCGCTGGCACGAACACCCAACCGCATTCTGAGTCTGGCAGGATATGCCGGAGCTGCAGTGGCTGCCGGTCGGACGGATCTCGCCACTCGGGCGTATGGTAAGCTGGCGCACCTACTTAGAAATGCCGATGCGGGCATGAAGGAAGGACGCGAGGCGAAGGCGTGGCGCTAGCCCCCCGCCTCGGAACACGGGAGGCGGTGGGCTTCACCGGCCCCCTACCCCCCGCGAACCCGCTGCAGGGAGGATACTAGACCCTTGCGGCACAATAACGGGCCTCTGACTTTCTGTTAGGTGTGCAGTCCCTTCGAAAGGTGCGGGTCCGGCCATGGCGAAAATGAAAGAGTTGCAAGGCACGGACGAACCGGACACAACACCGATCCCACCTCCCCAACCGGCCGAGCCCACCGGGGGCACCGACGAGCCGGCGGGCGAGGTCGAGTCGGTCGTCATGGACGATCCCACGCTCGCGGACAGCGACGCGCCCGCGGTGCGGGCGGTCAACAAGCTCATTTACGACGCCCTTGCGGCACGGGCCTCCGACATCCACCTAGAGAGCCTGCACGACCGGATTCGCCTTCGCTACCGGATCGATGGCATTCTGGAAGACGTAGAGCCACCCGCCGGCCACCTGCGCGCCTCCGTCCTGGCCAGGCTACGTGTGATGGCCGGACTCGACCTCGCCGACCACCGCACGCCGCAGGATGGACGCATGCGCCTGCAGTTCAGTGACCGGGCCGTGGACATACGCATGTCCACCGTGCCGATTCTGCGCGGTGAGAGCGTCGCCCTGAGGTTGCTCGACCCTGGCCGCGGGCATATCGCCTTGGAAGATCTGGGCCTCAGGCCCAACGATCTGGGCCGACTCATGGAGATCGCC
This sequence comes from Gemmatimonadota bacterium, assembly GCA_022561145.1. Lineage (GTDB taxonomy): Bacteria > Gemmatimonadota > Gemmatimonadetes > Longimicrobiales > Gaopeijiaceae > JACZXQ01. The sequence goes on along the minus strand of JADFRS010000043.1, from coordinate 24,801 downwards.
CGCCGCCCACACGGCATGGTGCTCACCACCGGTCCGGGCGGTTCCGGCAAGTCGACCAGCCTCCATGCCCTTGTACGGCGCTTATCCACCGGAAAGGAGAAGATCTTCACGGTGGAGGACCCGGTCGAGTACGACTTCGAGGACATCTGTCAGGTCTCCGTCAACTACCGGGCGGGGCTGACCTTCGCCAACCTGCTCCGCTCTCTGGTACGCCAAGATCCCGACATCCTGCTGGTGGGCGAGATCCGCGACCAGGAGACCGCGGACATCGCCACCCACGCGGCGCTCACCGGCCATCTCGTGCTCTCCACGCTGCACACGAGGGACTCGATCGCGGCTCTTCCGCGGTTGGTGGACCTGGGTGTGCCGGAGTACCTGGTGGTACACACGATCGAGGCGGTCATGGCGCAACGCCTGGTGCGCACGATCTGCGTCCACTGCGCCGAAGAGGTCGACTTCCGCGAAGAAGACCTGCTCGCGCTGGGTCCGGCCGCGCAGGAATTCGCCACGGGTATGGTCGGCAGGGGATGCGAGGAGTGTCGCGGAACCGGTTTTCTGGGTCGGACCGGGCTCTACGAACTGCTGGTCATGACCGACACCTTCCGAGAGGCCTTTCTCAAGAAGCAGAGTATCCGGAAGTTGCGCGAGATCGCGCTTAGTGAGGGCATGGAGCCGCTTCGCCTCGACGGCATCTACAAGGTCGAGGCCGGAATCACGACGCCCGAAGAAGTTCTCCGTGTCACCTAGCGGGGCACTGACGGTGGCCGACGGAGCCCGGGCGGTAGCCAAGCGGATCCTGCACTGGCTCTTCGGGCCATTGTGGCCCGAGCCTCGGGAAATCTTCGAGCGGCGCTGGCAGCGCATCTTCCTGCGTGGGCCGATCGGCGGGGTCGTGGGTGTGTGGTTCGGGACCCTCGCGACCATGCAATGGGGGCTTCCGCCTGCCGTCTTCCCCCTGCTTTGCGGGTTGGCCGGGGTCCTCTTGATGTCCATCGCGGGCCACATCGAGTCCTTCGTCCAGACGCGCACCGCCTCCCCCTCGGGCAATGTCCAGGTGGGGGTGGCGGTCGTCGCCGACCTGGTCATCGGCGCCCTGTTGGGCACGATGATGTCGATCGTACTCGAGGCGGAGGCCGCGGCCTCGCTGGCGACGGGCGCCGCCTCGCTTGCCGTAATCCACTACGTGGCCTCGCAGCTCTTGTGGGGTGACTGGGTGGAGCGAGTCGTCTCGACGCTCACCGGCCAGGCCGGAGGCCAGCGCGAGTCCGACTTCTCCTACGAGGCCAGCCTGGCCATCCAGGGTTACGTCGATGAGGCGCTCGCCTCCTATGAGAAGGCGAGTCTGAAGCCCGGCGGGAGTCCGGCTCCGCTACTGCTCGGAGCTCAACTGCTGCGGGAGGAGCGTCGCTACGAGGAATCCGTGCTTTGGTACCGCAAGGCGTTCGACGCTCCCAGGGTCGATGCGAGGAGAGCCACGGTCTTCGTGAGGCACATCGTCGCGATCTGCCGTGACGACCTGGAGGACCCGGCCCGAGCACACCCGCATGTCGAGGCTCTGCTGGAGCGCTATCCCGAAACCCGAGAACTCGAGTGGGTCCACACCGAATTACTACTCAAGGGGACCACTCACACGTAGGTCACCATGTCCGGTGAAGGGAACCTGGGTAGCGCGTTGAACGACCCGAGCACCAAGCGCCCGGTCGGGTAGAGCAACTCGGTCATCGACGCGTTCCGCATCACCCAGGTCAGCTCCATGGCCTTCACGTCGTCGAGCCCCAGCACCCAGGCGGCCCCGACGCAGACCGGCCCACCCGAGGTGAACACGCCCACCGTCTCACCATCCTTGCTCTCGTCGATGAGCCGCTCGAGCGCGCCTTCGACCCGGCGCCGGAACGCCTGCCAGCTCTCCTCGCCGGCCACTTCGGCCGGGAGCTCCTCTTTTGCCCACCGCTCCGAGATGACCCGGTAGGCCCCGAAGAACGCCATCATGCGCCCGTCCCCGCCGGCCTCGAGGCTCGCGGCAAAGTCGGCCAGTTCCGGGTCGCCGTCGGCCTGCTCCAAGGCGCGTGTCATGACGAAGGCGCCCTGGTGCTCGTCCAACGCGTCGATCACCTGGGGCTCGGGCCAAGGCAGGCCACGCTCCTCGTAGAGGGCCTCGACGGTCTCGGCGGTCTGCCGGTGGCGCTTGGCCGGACCCATCACGATCCGGTCGAACACGGTACCCGACTCGGCCAACTCTTCGGCCAGGGCGGCGGACTGCTGGTAGCCGAGCGGCGACAGCTGATCGTAGCCGTCCGTGATCGACCCGCCGTCGGCGAACGAGGCCTGTGCATGACGCAAGAGGATGAGTCTGCTCATGACTGAATCAACGTACTTGGCTGGGGCGTGGCAACCGGTGGGCACTCTACGTACTCCGATGGTCCGGTCTACGTCATTACGAGGTCCGGACTACGCCGTCTGACGGATAAATCCCACACCTCCGATGTGCCTAATTGGACGGAGCGGATCGACCGCGAATCCCTTGCATTGGAGGCCCACCATGGTTCCCCAGCAACGCTCTCGTTTGCGAGGCTCTACCAGGCCCTTGTTCCTGGCCGCGCTCGCCCTGCTCGCCGTGGTCCCCGGACCGACCGGCGCGCAGCAACGCCCCCAGTCCCACAAGTCCGGCTCTCCGCCCATCTATCGCGACGTCCTGGGCCGGTCCATCACCCTCGGCGCCGTCGCAACGGCGCACGCCCGGGGCGCAGCCGCCACGGTGGTTGAGTTGGAGCCGAACAACGACATCTCGACCGCCAACGCCGCCAACATCGGCGACTTGATCGTTGGCGATATCACCGCCTCGGGCGACATCGACTTCTTCCGGCTCGACGGCGTTCCCGCTGGAACGGAGATCGAACTCGACGTGGACGCCCGCGCGATCGGATCGACTCTCGATTCCACCGTCGGCCTGTACGATGCCACCGGAGTGCGGATCGCGTTCAACGACGATGCCGACGGGTCGGACAGCCGGCTGACTCACACCATTCCCGAGACCGGCACCTACTTCGCCGCAGTCGCCGGCTTCGGCAGCAGTTTCGGCTTCTACCAACTGACGATCGGCACACTCGAGCCGGGACCGGCCGACCCGACCACCCTATTCACGACGGGGTTCGATACTCCCTGGGGCATGGCCGCAGGAAGTACCGGGGATCTCTACGTGGTGGACCTCGGCCCCGGCACGGTGTCGCGGGTCGCCCCCGATGGAACGGTGTCCGCAATCGCCTCCGGCTTGGACGGCGCCTTCGACATCGTGGTGGACGCGTTCGGCAAATTGCTGGTAACGGAGGCCAACACCGGCAACGTGCTGCGCTTGAATCCCGAGACCGGTGAGCAGTCGGTCTTCGCATCCGGACTGTCCATACCACTCGCCATCACGGTCGGTCCGGACGGGGACGTGTGGGTGGCGGAAACGACCGGCATCGGCCACTTCGATTCCGACGGGAACCGGCTCGAAACCATAGGCCTCGGTTCGTCATCGCGGCCCCTCCTCATGGCGTTCTCCCCCGAGGGAGTCCTTCACTATTCGGTGGAACGGACCACCATCCACCGGGTCGAGAACGGAGCCCAGAGCGTCGTGCTCACTGCCGATTTCGTCGTGGAGGGAATCGCCTTCGACGAGGGCGGCTTTCTCTACATCGTCAACGGCTTCCTCGGGCGTGTAGACCTCTACGACGCTTCCTACCAACTGGTGGGCCCCGCCATAGCGCGCACGAACATCGGCGGGCCGTCCAACCTGGTGTTCCTGCGGGACGCCGACGGAAACATGACGGACCGCCTCCTCGTCTCGAACTTCGGATTCCGACTCGACCCTCCGTTCGTCGGAGGCATCGTGGAGCTGAACTCCGACGGGATCGCCGCACCTGGCTTCCGAGTCGGAAGTGATTTCCTCAGGGTGGTGTCGCCCATCCCGGCGGCGGTGATTGGCGCGCCCTACGTCCATGCGCTGGCCGTGGAGGAGGCGGTGTCGGCACCGACCTGGCAGATTCTCGACGGCATTCTTCCCGCCGGGCTCAGCCTTGCATCGACCGGGGATTTCTCCGGGATCCCGGAAACCGACGGAACGTTCGATTTCCGAGTTCAGGTCGACGCAGTGGGCACCTCCGGACAGCCGAGGTTCGGAAGGGCCAACCTCACCCTGACCGTCGAGCGCCCACAAGTGAGCGCGGCCAACGTTGCGAACCAGCTCCTCGGCGTGCCGGGCGCGCTCACGGTCGACGAGGAGCGATTCCTCGACCTCATCGGCAACCGCAATGGACGCCTCGACCTAGGGGATTACCTGCTCTTCCTGAGGGATCAAGGAATCCTCGCCCTCACGCTGACCTCACCAATCACGAACTGACGGAGATCAAACCAATGACTAAGCATGGCAAATCCAGACGACGGATCTTCGTGTGGGCGTTCACACTGCTACTCGGAGCGACCGCCGCGTGCGGTGACTCGGATCCAGTGGAGCCGCCCGAACCCCCCATCCCGGGCCTCGTGGTGGTCTCGCTGAGCACGCCGGCACAAGATGACGGTGCAGCACTCTTCACGATCACCGGCCCCGGGCTGAGCATCATCCAGACCGCCAACGCGAACTACAACCTCGCGTGGCGGCTGGTTTCCGGCACCGAAGTCCGGATCCTCCTGGTGGGCGACATCACTTCGGGACCGGTCGTGACGATGCAAGTAAGTGACCTACGACGCATCAACGAGTACACGGGCATTACGATCGAAGTGGCGGACCGGACGGGTGCCCTTCGAGGCTCCGTGTCCGACCGCATCCTCAGCTTCAGCACGAGTTCCCTTCCCTGACCCATCCTGCTTGATCCTCGGGCGCCCGGCGGTCCATGTCGACTCCGTGCGCCCGGGGATCGTTCCGGTGTCCCCATCCCGACCGGGAACAACCTACCCACCCCCCGAGTTCGCCGTTATCATGGCCGCCATGTTCCCACAATTGCTTCAGGGCACGGGCCTCTCGGAGATGCTGGCCGACAGCCCACTCCTGGCCCTCGCCACGCTCTTCGGTGCGGGGGTGCTCACCAGCCTGACGCCGTGCATCTACCCGATGATTCCGATCACTGCGTCCGTACTCGCGGGAGCGGCTACCGAGGAGGCGCCCAAGACACGCGTGATCGGCCTCACGCTCACGTACGTCACGGGGTTGGCCCTCTTCTACGCGATTCTGGGCCTGATCGCCGGCCTGACGGGCAGCCTGTTCGGCGCGGTGGGCGCGAGTCCTTGGGCCCGTCTGGCGATCGGCAACCTGCTGTTGCTGTTCGGCCTGGTGATGTTCGACGTGATACCGATGACCGCTCCCAAGCGCCTCGCCGCATGGGCCGGCGGCCTGGGCGGTGGCACCTATCCGGCAGTTTTCCTGCTAGGCATCACCTCAGGCATTGTGGCGGCGCCTTGTGGGGCGCCGGCCTTTGCGGTGGTGCTCACCTGGGTGGCGGCCACTCAATCCGGAACGATGGGCTTTCTCTACCTGTTCGTGTTCTCGATCGGGATGACGACCCTTCTCGTGGGCGTGGGCCTGTTTTCGGGCTTCGCGTCCGTGCTTCCCAAGTCCGGACCGTGGATGGTATGGATCAAGAGAGCCGCCGGACTGATTATGCTTGGGATGGCGCAGTATTACTTCATTCAGGTGGGGATGGTGCTTTGAGAACGCTGATCGTGGTAGCGAGCCTGGTCTTCTTTGCAACGCCGACCCTCGCGCAGATGCGGGGCGAGATCGGGATCGCCGTGGGCGAGGTGCCCGAGTTGGTCGAGATCGAGGACCTGGACGGCGCCCCGATCCACCTCTCCCAGTTCGTCGGTGACAAGCCTGTGCTGTTCGAGTTCTGGGCACGCTGGTGCGAGAACTGCCTGGCGCTGAAGCCGCAGATCGAGGCGGCCCACGAGGCCTACGAGGACCGGATGAACTTCGTGGCCATCGCGGTCGCCGTGGCTCAGAGCAAGCGCTCGGTCAAGCGTCACCTCGAGCAGGAGCCGGTGCCCTTCCCCACGATCTGGGATACGCGGGGGAGGGCCGTCAGGGCCTTCCTGGCTCCCGCTACGTCGTACATCGCCATTCTCGACACCGACGGCCGCGTGATCTACACCGGCATAGGGATGGAGCAGGACATCGAGGCCGCCGTGCTCGAGGCGCTGAATCCCACGTAGTAGACGCGGTAGATCAAGCAGACATGGACGCGCGATGCCCGGCTAGCAGTCTCCTGCCGGCAGAAGCGAGGCCTCCCGGGCAATCTCCTCTTCCAGGTCATGCTGCTCACCTTCGTCCACCTGCGGAGCCACCGCGGCTATCGCCGCTTCGAGTTCCTCGTAAGCCGTCGGGTCGATCGCCGAGAACGGGAACGCCGTATAGCTGATCCTGCCCTCCGGGTCCACCACAATCACCGTGCGGCGGGACACCATGGCGTTGTCCCTCAGGCCCGTACCGAAGCTGTCGGCCGTCTGGCCTTCGATGTCCGTGGCGAACACGAACGGGAAGTCGGCGTCGGCCATCCACGAAGCCATCTCCTCGGGCGCATCGTTGCTGATCCCGATCAGGGTCACGCCCCGGCCCCCACGAAATACGCTTGCGTACTGATCACGGTACGCTTCCATCTGAATCGTTCAGCCACGGGTCCTGACGCGAAAGAAGAACGCCAGAACTACCACCTCTCCCCGAAGGTCGGAAAGCCGTATGGGATCTTGGAGAATCCCGTACCGCGTCGCCCCCGTCAGGGCAAAGTCAGGCGCCATCTCGCCGATCGCCAGCAGGTCGGGCTCCGGCACGTTCTGTGCGGATCCCGGAGTGGCGAGGAAGAGCCCCGCCGCGAAGGCGAGGACGAGCGCGGAAGCGCTGAGTCTCATTCCTGCTCCTGGTCTGAGGTATTCGAGTCGCTACTCTCGGGCGGCAACATAGGCGTGTCGGGTGTTTCGCGCACATAGGTGGGGAGCCGGTCGGCGAGCCCTGGTCACTGGAACCGCGCCATGAACGCGCGGTCGATGCGGTCCCTGAGCCCTCGCCTTGCCACGGCGTGTCCACGCCGCGAAAATCTGGAAGGTTCACGCTTACGCCCGGCTCACTGAAAGACCCATGACAGATCTAATCCAATACACAACTCGCGGCGCCGTAGGCCTCATCACGCTCGCCAACCCCCCGGTCAACGCGTTCAGTGCGGCCGTGCGCGCCGGTGTCCTGGAAGCGCTGGAGGGCATCATGGCAGACGACGCCCTGACGGCCGCCGTGATCACCGGCTCCGGGAAGCTTTTCAGCGGGGGCGCCGACATCCGTGAGTTCAACACCCCCGCGGGCATGCAGTCGCCCAACCTACCGGAGTTGATCGAGAAGACGGAGGCGTTCCCCAAGCCGGTGGTGGCGGCTCTTCACGGCACTGCGGTCGGTGGCGCACTCGAGCTGTCGATGGCCTGCCACTACCGAGTGGCCGCCGCCGGCACCCGCTTGGGCCTCCCCGAGGTGACGCTGGGCATCGTGCCTGGTGCGGGCGGCACGCAGCGCATGCCCCGCTTGGTTGGCGCAGAGGCTGCACTCGACCTGATCGTGGGGGGCCGGCCCATCAAGGCGGAGGAGGCGCTCGAGTTGGGCCTCATCGACGAGGTAGTCGAGTCTGATGTGGTCGACGCCGCGGTCGCGCTGGCCGAGAAGGTGGCGGCCGAAGGTGGGCCCCCGCGACGTACCAGCGAGCTGGAGGACCGTGTGACCGCCGACCGGGAACGGCCGGAGATCTTCGAGGAGTACCGGAAGAAGATGGCCAGAAAGGCTCGCGGGCTCGAGTCGCCCTACGCGTGCGTCGAGTGCATCGAGGCCGCCGTGAACAAGCCGTTCGCCGAGGGACTGGCGTTCGAGCGGGAGACCTTCGTGCGCTGCGTGGAGTCCGCCCAGTCCAAGGCCCTTCAGCACGCGTTCTTCGCCGAGCGCGAGTCCGGCAAGGTGCCTGGCGTCACCAAGGACACAGCCACCCGCCCGATCGAGCGTGCGGCGGTGATCGGTGGCGGCACGATGGGCGCCGGAATCACGATGTGCTTCGCCAACGCCGGCATTCCGGTGAGCATCATCGAGGTCGCTCAGGACGGCTTGGACCGGGCCATGAAGACCATCGAGGGGACCTACGCGGGTAGCGTGAATCGGGGACGGATGTCCCAGGACGCCATGGACGCCTGCATGAGTCTCATCACGCCCAGCTTGGGCTACGACGCGGTGGCCGACGTCGACCTCGTGGTCGAGGCCGTCTTCGAAGACATGTCGCTCAAGAAGGAGATCTTCGGCAAGCTGGACGAGATCTGCGCCGAGGGCGCCATCCTGGCCACCAACACTTCGACGCTCGACATCAACGAGATCGCGAGCTCCACCGCACGGCCCGAGTCGGTGGTGGGGCTGCACTTCTTCAGCCCAGCCAACGTGATGCGCCTTCTGGAGATCGTGCGAGGTGAGGCCACGTCGCCCGAGACGCTCGCCACCGCGATGCGGATCGGCAAGACTCTCCGCAAGCAAGGGGTCGTGGTGGGCGTTCGGAACGGCTTCGTGGCCAACGGCATGATGCTCCCCTACATCCGAGAGTCCGAGTTCCTGGTCGAGGAAGGCGCGACGCCCGAGCAAGTGGATCGCGTGATCTTCGAGTTCGGCTTCCCCATGGGGCCCTTCCAGACCATGGACATGGCCGGACTCGACGTGGGCTGGCGGATCCGGCAGGCCGCGGCGGCGACGCGGCCCGAAAGTGAACGGTACTCACCCGTTGCCGACCGTATCTGTGAGATGGGCCGCATGGGTCTCAAGACGAAGGCCGGGTGGTACCTCTACGAGGAGGGCAGCCGCACGCCGGTACCCGACCCGGAGATCGCCGCCATGATCGAGGCAGCCTCGGCCGAGCAGGGTATCGAACGGCGCGAGATTTCGGACCAGGAGATTCTGGTGCGCTGCCTCTACCCGCTGGTCAACCTGGGCGCGGGCATGCTGGAAGAGGGAGTGGCGCTCAGGCCGAGCGACATCGACGTGATCTGGATGCACGGCTTCGGCTTCCCCCGGTACCAAGGGGGCCCGATGTTCTGGGCCGACCAGATCGGGCTCGGAGAAGTCCATCGAGTGATGCAGGAGCTCTATGAGCAACACGGTGAGCTGTTGCAGCCCACCGCCCTGCTCACGCAATTGGCACAGGAAGGGCGTAGTTTCGGGGATTGGAGCGCCGAATAGGAGGCGTCCAGGTCATTCATACAGGAGGCATACGATGTCCCACCCACGCCGTCATAGGGTAGTCCGAACGACCGGGATCTTGTCGGTCGGACTCGCTGCCGTAGCCACCGCGATGCCCGCCGCAGCGGGCGCTCAAGACACAGTCCGCTTCGAGCCGACCGTGGGGTACTCGACCTTTGCGGTGCGCGAGCCGGTGCTGAGGGTCAATCCGGGCGTCACGCTCATCAGCCGGACGAACTTCGGGGCATACTACACACCCGAGGGCGGCGCATTCCCGGGTGAGGTAGGTCCCATCTACGTGGAGGGCGCGACCACCAACGACATCCTGGTCGTGCGGATCATCGAGGTAAAGCCGAACTACGAATACGCCGCAGCGAACATACGACCCAGCTTCGGCGGCCTGTCCGCGGACAACCGCGTGAGATTTCTGAACGACCCGATCCCGACGCGCCGCTACCTGTGGAGCCTCGACCTCGATAACATGACCGGCACCACGTCGCTGCCCGACAGCGAAATGAGCGAGATCACCATCGAACTGAAGCCGATGCTTGGGCGTGTGGCCGTCGCGCCACGCGGTGAGGAGGCCTTCGCGGGACTGTGGCCCGGCGACTTCGGGGGCAACATGGACGCGCAGGAGGTGCGGCCCGGCACGACCGTGTACCTTCCGATCTTCCACGACGGCGCCTATTTCTATTTCGGCGACGGGCACGCAAGGCAGGGCTACGGTGAGGTCACAGGCACGGGCCTCGAAACCTCCATGGACGTGGTGCTCGAGATCGACCTGATCAAGGGCCGCACCATCGACTGGCCGCGCCTGGAGGACGACGACTACATCATGGTCGCCGGCAGCGCACGGCCGCTGATCGATGCGTTCCGGCTAGCCCACGTGGAACTCATCGAGTGGATGGAAGAGTCCTACGGATTCGGCCGTTGGGATGCCTATCAACTGGTCGGCCAGTTGGGCGAGAGCACCGTGGCCAATATCGTGGACCCGGCCTACACGGTGATTGCCAAATTCCCGAAGCGGTATCTGCCGCGCTAAAGTTTCTTGGCGTCCGTGCCGATAACGAGGATGAGGGACTGGGTCTAGACGCCATTGGTGGCAGCGACCCAGGAACAGTCCACGCAGCACATCGGATTGGAGCATCATGCATATATCAGGACCCTCATCCCGAGCCGGCCATGTAGGAGTAGGAGGGGCAGCAAACGGACGCCCCGAGCCGGTCGAAAGGACACCCTCCACCCAAGCTGGTGCCGAAGCGGCCCACGAGGCCGTGGCAGATGCGATTACAGAGGTGAATCCGGAAGTACGGGACGCCATCCACAAGGTGGGAATCCTGCAGGAGGCACTCAGAGCGGTGGAGCAGGCAGGGATACTCCTGGAGCCGGTACTCTAGGACTCAGGAGACACCCCGGGGTCAGCGCTCGGCGCGCCGGAGCCGACCGGCTTCGGCGCACTCGGCGTAAGACCTCTTTAGCGACTCTCCCCGATGGTTTCCAACATCGAGACCGCCGATTTCCGCCAACCGTCGTTTGGTTTGTAGTTGTCCATAAAGCGGTTCAGGTAGCCCTCCGCTGCCGTGTGGTCCCCGGTCTCAAAACGAGCGGCACCGGCGTGATAGAGCGCCATGTAGTGGTTGGGCCAGAACTCGACCACCAACTCCATCATCGGGCCGGCGGCCTCGTCGTCTCCGGCGTCCGCCACCGGGTGCACGACGGTGAACACCACTGCGGCGGCCCTCCATTGATCGTCATGCGGCAAATCCAGGATGATCGCCCGGGCTTTTTCGATCTTGCCCGCCAGGGCGAAACACGCCGCCGAGTAGGAAGCTCCCTCGAGCGAGCTGGGTGCCGGCGTCTGGTTCAGCCGGGTCTCCACCTCCACACCGTTGCAGTAGGGCTTCATGTCCGCGAACCACGAGTAGACGGGTGCGGGATCCGCCGCCGCAACGGGCGTCACCTGCACGACCGCCGCAACGGGCGTCACCTGCACCGGCGCGGTCTGTTGCCCTCGATCACCGGTCAGAACGCCCGGGGCCAGGCGCAGGATGCCGTACGCCAGGCCTATTAACATGAACGCCAGAATGTCTTTCTTGTCCACGAGATACCTCTCCGTCCCGGGGCGTGTTCATGGGAGGGGGCGAGCCGGGCGGGGATGCTTGCACAACCCAAAGCCGGCCGGCCCGTCCGGGCTCCATAGGCGTACACGTGCAAGGGTGGTGCCAAAAAAATCGCGAAAGAGCCCGTCAGTACTCGACGAGCTGCGTCATGGAGGGCTCGGAGCCCATGTCGAGCGCCACGAGTGTAATGAGGATGATGGCGATAACGGCCAGGCCACGGCTCAAGAGCGTGGTCTTTCCGTTTCGCCAGAACAAGCCCGTGAACGCGATCTTGGCGGCATCGATCAGCAAGAACGCTACGCGCCTATCGAGGTCGGCAGCCGCGGCGCCCGCCTCGCCCCCACCGCGTTCGAACTCGTCGAGCACGAGATCGAAATAGGCGGATTCGAATACGCGCTCACGCACATCGGCAGGGAGAAAACGGGCCAGACGCAGCCAAAATCCCGTGGGCCGATCAGCCATACGCCAAGCCACCTTTTCGCCCCTCGAAACCCCGGATCGCGGCCTCGTAGAAGTCCCGGCTCGTCTCCCACGCGGTGCGCCCGTCACCAAGGATCCGGTAGTGCCGCTCGCGGATGATCTGACTCTCCACGATCTGCTGTTCGTACCACCCTTCGACCAACCCCGAGTCCTCCAACCGAGCCATCATTTGATAGAAGGCAGGCCCTCTTTTTCGGATGTCGAAAGCGAGCAAGCCGTCGCGAAGACTGCGCCCACACCGCTCCCGGTCGCGCAGTAGCCCGAGGATCACGAACTGAAGATGGGTAAGCTTTGGAAGTTGCACCCGTTGCGCACCCCTTATAAGATAATGTGACGTTATGTCACTATCCGTTACTGGAAATTAAGTGCGCCACACCAGGCAAACAAGTATGGGAGGCGGTCGGGCGATGAGAACGTTTGTGCGCAGAGTTGGCGCACTCCTTCTGCTCGTGCCGCGTGTGGCCTCCTACTCCGTGAGCGTGCTCATCGTCGTAATGCTCGTCGGTTGACAGATCGTTGCCAAGGCGCAAACTGCGAGAACGTTCGTAGTAACTCTTGGCCCACCGGAGGCGAGCCGTATGCGAGGAGGGGCGGGTATGGGGGGATTCCCTCAGGATGGACCGAGGAGGCGTGCGAGCCTCTCGGTGATGGGCACGCTCGCCCTGGCGGCGGTGACGGCGACGTGGAGCTGCGCCGGCGACGCCGCCGATGAAGGATCATGGGGCGGCACGATCGAGGCCCTCGCCGGTGGCGGCATCCGGGTGGTGAGTCCGGACAGGGGTCTCTGGCCCGAGGGCGCGGCGTGGCGACTCGAAGAGGACCTCCGCATCGGATCATTCCAGTCGGAGGGCCCCGACCTCTTCGGGCAGATCAGTGATGTGGCCGTGGACGGAGCCGGGCGAATCTTCGTACTCGAGCGCCAGGCGAACGAGTTGCGCGTGTTCGACGCTGATGGCTCCCACGTCCGGACGATCGGACGCGAGGGCAGCGGACCGGGTGAGCTGAACCTGGCTGCCGGCGGAGGGGTTTTCGTGGAGGCTTCCGGCCGAATTTGGATCAACAATCTCAGGAATCGCCGCTGGGAGCTGTTCTCGTCGGAAGGTGAGGCGCTGGCCTCCACGCCCATGACGGGTTCGTCCTTCGTATTCGGAACCGTCATGGGGAAGGATGGTGGCTTGTACGAACGCGGTCGGGTGCGCCCGACGGACGGTGGCGATTCCCGGCCAGTGATCATTCGCAAGGAGGTGCAGGGGGATTCGCTGGTCCCGGTCGATACCATCGACGCGCCCCAACTACCAGAAGGAGAAACGATCCAAGCGTCCAACGCTTCGGATGGCCGGCGAGTTGTAATGATCCTTCCCGTACCCTTCGTGCACCGACCCGGCTGGACATTCGACCCGGCGGGGTACTTCTGGGTAGAACCAGGCGACGGCTACCGGCTGGTCGCGCTCAGCCCCGAGCTCGACACGCTGAGGATCATCGAGCGCGTCTATGAGCCTGTCCGAGTCACATCCGCCGAGATCGACGAAGTAATGGAGCGCTATTCGGGCACGGGAATCGACGTCGACCGCTCACGCATCCCCGACCATCACCCGGCAATCGACACCTACCGGACCGATGCGGAAGGCAACCTGTGGGTGCGGCGCGACCTCGGTGGAGAGCTCATCGCCTGGGAGGTATTCGACGAAGGCGGGAGATTCCTCGGCGCAGTGGAAAGCGACCTCGACCTAGACCGGCTCACGGTCCATGAGATCACGTCCGACGCGGTGTACGGCGTATTTCGGGACGACCTCGACGTGCAGTACATGGTTCGCTTGAGGATCCAGAAGGGGAGCTAGGACCCCCATCCCGCCTTCCTTATATTTCACACTTTATTCTATTCTTCACAGATTAGTGGTATTATATTTATTATGTGAAATATCGACACTTCGAAAAGGCCGTAGACCTCTTGGAGAAAGGGCTTCGAGGATCGGCGATCGAATTGCAACACGAACCAGGACAACGACTTAAGATCATACGGCCAGACCTGCCACCCCTTCCCATCCGCTTCGTGCCACGTGACCGGCCAGTCCCAAGACCCTCTAGAACTGCCGATCCTCATCGCGCCACCGCCTTGGACGTGCTCATCCTCCCTCGGGCGTCACAGGAGCAGATTTCGGCCCTCCGTGCGGCCGGCCGATCGTTCATCGCACTGCGGGGCACGGTCCGAATCCAGGCCCCTGGATTGTTCATCGACCGCAATGATCTCAAACCGGCCTCGTCCGAGCGATCGGGGACGACTCGAAGCCCATTCTCCGACCGTGCATCGCTGATCGCTCGCACGCTCTTCCGTGGCGGCCGCGAGCAGGTCTGGACCTTGTCGGAACTGGCGGAGAAGGCCGGCGTCGCACTGGCTACCGCATCCTACGTCACCCGGGAGCTGGAGCTCTGGCAAATCATCGTCACGGAGCGGGTCGGACGGAAAAGGCACATCAGGCTCCGAAGCCGACGAGCGCTATTGTCACGATGGACCCGTGCATACGATTGGCGAGACAATACCATCCTGCCGGTCGACGCCACCATGCCGTCCATCGTGCGATTCCTGACATCCCTGACGCCCTCACTTGGTTCGACACGGTGGGCTGCGACCCTGCACGCCGGGGCGTCGTTGTTGGAACTACAGTGCGGCGTGAAGCGGCTTCATGTGTATGTCGATGTGCCGGCCGAGAGCGATCTGGAGGAGCTCGCGTACCGGAATTCGTGGCGGCCCAATCCCGACGGCGCGTTGGTGCTGATGGTGCCGTACTACCGGGAGTCCCTATGGCGCCACACCTCAACGGTACGAGGGGTCGAAGTGGTATCACCCCTGCAGCTGATCCTCGACCTCTGGCATCACGAAAAGGGCGGGCGAGAGTATGCCGGGGAGCTGATCAAGAGACGCTGGCTCACCGCCGATCAACACGACTCGACCCTCACGGCCTAGAACGTCATCGCGGACGGAATCCGCGATGGCCGGTCACTTGATTGAGAGACCGAGCCCGAACTCGAAGAAATCATGGCGCGTGCCTGGGGCCAGCCGATCGCCGGAAGCGTTGAGATCATAGAACCCGACGTTCCAGTTCCCGAACATGGTCACGGCCACCGGCCCGGCGACCGGGACGTCGAGGCCACCCCCGAGGGAGTACCCAACGCCCACACCGGTTGCGGACACGAGCGTCACGTCGCCGGACTCGGAAACTTCCTCCATGTCGTAGCTGCCAAACCCGAGGCCCGCTCCGGCTCGCGCGTATAGCTGCCAGAGTTGATAGGAGAATGAGATCGACGCATTGGCGAGCATCGTCGTCAACTGGGGTGTGATGCCGGCGGTGTCAGCGGGCTGGACAAGGCTCGGCCGTTGTTGCCTCCACGCGCTGATGGCCACGCCCATGCCGAGCCCGCCGGCCAGATAGCGGCCGATTCGCACATGGCCCGTGAAGCTGTCGTCGTCTTCCACCTGCGCGCACAGCGGACAACTGCCCCACCGCACGGCGTGCGCGATGCCGGCCGTCAGAAAGAATTTCGAGGCGCTGCCTTCTTCAACCGCGACTGTCTCGGGCGTGAGGATACCCTGCGCGTCTGCCTGCTGTGGCACGAATACGCCGGTCAACCCCAGGAGCACCGCAACTGCTATCCACGATTTCCACATCACTCGGTCCCTCCATCGTCATCGGTCGGTTGGGTAGGTGGGAGCATGCAGTCCGCCCAGGTCCATCGGCGGCCGCCCCTCTCTCCCATGTAGGTCTGCATCCTTTCGAGCTGCGCCAGAGCGCCCTGACGAAGCACGGTCCTCTTCGGAAGGGCTCTCGCCAGCCCGCACAGGCCGGCGGTCACGGCCCCGAGCGACTCGGCACCGTCTCGACCCAGGTTGCCGAGAAGGTGGCCCCAGTCACGTGCCGGGAAGGCCGCCGCGACCGTCGGTGCCGCGGACCGGAGATCCTCGAATGCGCGTGAGGCCGACACCGGGATCGTGCCAGGGAATCCCTGTGGACCACTCGGCTTGGCCGATAACCTCGCCGTCGTATCCGGCCCGTTCGCGATCGAGCAGGCTGGAGTAGAAGAGCCCGAAGCCCTCTCGGCGCAGCCGGATTCGCACATACGTGCGCCAGTGCTAGAGCAGGACGGGATCGAAGGCGATCGACCAAGCGGCCCACGTCTCTCCGGTATGGAGTCGATCCTCTTCTACTTGAGGTCCGGAGGCCTCGATGACCGCATGCAGCTGGAAGAGTCGAGCCTGGGCCGATCGTAGGCTGCCCGGGACGGTATCGGCGGAGGCGCGCCCATCGAGGAGAGCTCGAGCCTCATCAACGTTCCCGGCCACGAACGCGCGCTTGGCTTCCGCGCGCACGGAGACCAGCACGGCTGCGCGGGGCGATTGGCCCGAGAGCGCAGCCGGTATGAGAACTGCAAGCGCCGCGATCGCGCACCGAGCCCAGCCGCGGGCCGGCACTTTGGAAGTGGCGACCATGGACGTCCTCCTGTCGACCTAGCAGGAGCATCGGCCACATGGTCGTGGATCTTAAGCGGGAAACGCCCTCCGGCTCCGCCGTAGACGGACATCGCCGCTCACCGTCTTGAACGAAAGGTCTCTGCCACCGTCGCCTATCGTGCCCCGGATGCTGGAGCCGATGAAGCGGTCACGGCGGCGAGTGACCTTGAGATCGAAGTCCGAATCGAAGTCGCCCGAGATCGACTCGAATCGCACGTTCGCGTCGAGACCGTCGGGAAAGCTGATGGTGATGTCCCCGCTCACGGTGTTGAAGTCGAGGTGATCCCAGTCCGTAGCGCCCATCTCGATCTCGATGTCGCCGCTCACGGTCGATCCGTGCGCCAGTTCGGAGGTGGACACGTAGATGTCTCCGCTAACGCTGGAGGCCGACACGTCGGAACGCACGTCCTCCACGTCGACGTTCCCGGTTACGCTAGCACCGATGAACTCGACGCCGGCAGGAAGCTGGACCTCGAAGTCCACACTCACGTCGAAGGAGCGCCGACCATTCGAACGGTGGTCGCCTCCGTTGTTGCCACACTCGTCGCGGCTGCCCCTGCGGCTCCCGTAGACCACGCACAGCGTGTACCCATCACGCTCCTCCACAACCCGAACCTCCACGTCATCGAAGTCCAAACGGCGACCGTGTTTCGTGGCCACGACCCGCGCCTCGTTCCCGGAAGCCAATACGACCCTCACGTCGCCTACGACGGTCTTCACCTCGAGGACCTGCCCGCTCCTCATGCTCTCGCTCCAGTCGAGGGCGGGGTCCTGAGCGCTCAAGGGTGCAGAAGCAGCCAAGAGAACCATCATGCCCGGCACCACGCGAATCATCTTGCCCACCATATCCTCCAGTTGCCATCACTTCGTTCGAACGCGTCCGTGACCGATCACGGCTGCTACCACTGAGATGCCAACACGCACCAAGAGGTTGGGACACTCGGCGCACGTCATCGTTGCACCTACTTTCGCGGCTTCGAAAACGACGTGCTCGACGGTCCTATATATATAGTGGACGCAAACGGACGCATCATTCGCGTCATCCGACGATGAGCCCTTGACTCGATATGTTTTCTTGGCACTTTGAAAGGTTCGCCCAACGTCTCAGGGATGAGGGAACGTGTATATGAAAACCCGCACCGCCGTGATCTTCGGCGCGGTCGTCGTGGCGGCCTCTATGACCACGGGGGCGCGCGCCAACCGCAGCGGTGCGCTTGCGGGCCTCGGCGTCTTCGGGAATCTCGCCAACCTCATCACACCCCGGCAGTCCACCGGAACCATTGCGTTCACCAACGTGAACGTCATCCCCATGGATGCGGACCGCGTGCTGAGAAGCCAAACGGTCATCGTCCAGGGCGACCGCATCAAGGACATGGGCCCGACGTCCAGGATCAGGGTGCCGTCGGGAGCCACGCGCATCGACGGCTCGGGCAAATACCTGATGCCTGGTCTCGCGGAAATGCACGGGCACATGCCCGGCGGTGATCTCGAGGAAACGGTCATGTTCCTCTACGTGGCCAATGGCGTGACTACGGTTCGCGGGATGCTGGGCCAGGACTTCCACCTCGAGCTCCGACGCAAGGCCCAGGCCGGGGAGATCATCGCGCCCACGCTCTACATGGCCGGGCCGAGCTTCAACGGCAACTCGGTAAGTTCGCCGGAGCAGGCCGCCGAGATGGTACGCCGCCAAAAGGCCGAGGGCTGGGACCTGCTCAAGATCCATCCGGGACTCACGGTGGCGGAGTACGACGCCATGGCGAGCACGGCGGCCGAGGTCGGAATCCGGTTCGGTGGGCATGTGCCCGCCGATGTCGGCCTGCGACACGCCATCGAGATGGGGCAGGAGACCTTCGATCATCTGGACGGCTTCATCGAGTACTTGGATGCCTTCGACCGGCCCATCGATGAGGAGAAGTTGGACGAGTTGGTGGCCCTCGTGAAGGGCACCGGAGCGTGGGTCGTGCCCACCATGGTGCTTTGGGACGTCGGCATCATCGGCCGCGGGGACGCGCGCGCCATGGAGAACTACAGCGAGATGCGTTATTGGCCGGCCAGGGGTGTGGCGGGCTGGTCGGAACGCCAAGCCACGCGCGCGCGCGCGCGGCCTCACAAGACCCCGAGCGGGCGGACCTGTGGGCCAACAACCGTATGCGCGTCCTCAAGGCGTTAGCTGACGGTGGTGCCGGCGTGCTCATGGGCACCGACTCCCCGCAGATCTTTTCCGTGCCGGGCTTCTCTCTGCACAGGGAAATGGAGGCGATGGCCGAAGCCGGCATGACGCCGTATCAGATCCTGGTGTCGGGCACGCAGGCAGTAGGAGAGTACTTCAGCCGGCAGGACTCGTTCGGCACGGTCGCCATCGGCCGGCGCGCGGACTTGATCCTCCTGAACTCCAATCCTCTTCGTGACATCGGCAACGTGCAGGATCGGGCGGGCGTCATGCTGCGCGGGCGCTGGCTTCCCGAGGACATGATCCAGAGCCGCCTTGCGGAGATCGAGCAGCGATTCGCGACCGACCGCTGACCTCCTGATTGAACGAAATCGAAGCGCTCCTGGACCTCCTACCCCGGTTGGAGGACCCGGAGCGCTCTTTTGCGCCCATCATTCAGGAGCCCGGTGTTTCGGGCAGGACCGACTCGAGAGACGAGCTGGACGCGCCTTGGGTGGAGTGGCCCAAGGTCCTGGACGAGCTATCGAGCGCGATCCGCGCCTCGGGGCTGATTCAGGAATTCGACTGGATGAGCTGGGACGCGGAGGCACTCCGCTACTACGAAGATCCCGCACTTCTGAACACCGCCGACCTGGACATCGTAGGAAAACTCCTCACCCTGCACGTCAGCATCGACCAAGCGGTCACCGGCCATTTGGCCGGGGTGTGTAGCAGCGGGCACATGCAGGCGGTGCTCCTGCGTCTCAGAGAGCTCGTGCGAATGGACCGCTGAGTGGGCCGGACCTGCTAGTCCTTCTCCACACGCTGGCCCAAGAGCATCGGCTCGAGGATGGGCTCCGGCAAGAAGAGCACCAACGTGTAGCGACCGTCACCCAAAGGCTCATCACCCACGAAGTCGATGACCTGGATCCGGGTTGAGTCCGTGGCGGTCACGGCCACGAGGGTAACAACGTTGTAGGCCAGATCGACGGTTACGTAGGCTGTCCGATCCCCCGGGGCCAGGTCGGAGAACGTGTACATGGGTTCCCAGTAGACACGCACCTCCGTGAACGTCAGCGCGGTCTGGTTCTCCACGCGCATCCGCACGTCCCCACCTACGAAGGGGAGCGGATCGCACGACGTCACTGCCAGAGCCAAGCACACGGCCGCGAGGCGTCCGCGCGGACCCATCGGTCGGGCTCCATGCATGGATTGGTGCATTCGAGACCTCCGTTCGACTCCTTCTACTATCCATGAGACGTGCAAGCTGATCCGCATGTGACGCTCAGGAGCGTTGCGTGCAGCGCCCTCGGACCACACCATTCCGTCGCCTGATGACGATCACTCGCCCGCCCAGTGGAGGAATCACTCTGAGAATCTTGGTGTTCGTTGGGGCTTTGGGGGCGCTTGCGGCCGGCCTGTCGCCCCGTAGCGTACCATCCCAGGCACGCTTGGCGTACCTCCAGATTACCACACAAGCGACCGGCGTCCGATCCCTTTTCCAGGCGATCAGCCCGGTGAGCGAAGACGTGGTGTGGATCAGTGGGCATCGTGGTACGTACGGCCGTACGACGGACGGCGGTGCCACGTGGGATATCTCGGTGATGCCGGGCGCGGGCGAGCTCCAGTTCCGCGATGTAGCCGCGTTCGACGAACGCACGGCCTATCTCCTGTCGGCGGGGAGTGGACCACTCTCGCGCATCTACCGCACCGATGACGCCGGTGCTACCTGGACGCTCCAGTTACAAAACGAGGACCCCGAGGGCTTCTTCGACTGCATGGCCTTCTGGGACCGGGAGCACGGGATCGCCTATGGGGACGAGGTCGACGGTGAACTCTCGATCTTCCGGACCGAAGACGGCGGGTCGGATTGGCGGCGTGTCACCGGGCTCCCCGCCCTGGACGGTGAGGGGGGCTTCGCCGCCAGCGGAACCTGCGTGATAACGCGGCCGGGCGGTCTGGGCTGGATAGCGGCCGGCAACGCCGCGCCGGCTCGCGCCCTGGTGACTCACGATCACGGGGCTACTTGGGCGTTTTACGAAACGCCGGTCGTGGCCGGCTCGGCAGCCGGCCTCACCACGATCGGATTTTGGGACGACGATCGGGGCATCGCGCTCGGTGGCCGGATCGGGCAGGACACGGTCTACACGGACAACGTCGCGGTGACCTCAGACGGCGGTCGTACCTGGACGCTGGCGGGCCGCCCAAGCTTCGCGGGACCCGTATACGGGAGTGCGCTCGTGATGGGTGCCGCCTCGCCGACGGTCTTCGCGGTCGGCCCGCAGGGTATGAGCTATTCACAGGACGCAGGCGTTACGTGGAGCCTCGCTTCCGACGAGACCTTCTGGGCCATCGCATTCGCGTCGGAGCGGCTGGGCTGGGCAGTGGGGCCCGAGGGCCGGGTGGTCCGCATCGCGCTGGCGGGTGACCCTGTCCAGGAGGGCTACGTGCCCGGACGGGGAAACGGCTGGGAGCGGCGGGAGCCTGCACAAATGGGCTTCGACCCAAGCAAGCTCCAGGCGGCCATCGACTACGCCAACGCTCACGAGACCACGATGCCGATCGACCTGGGCCAGTACCTGCGGGACAGGTTCGAGGGGCAGCCATTCCAGGAGATCGTGGGTCCCACTCACGAGCGGAGCGGGGTGAACGGAATCGTCCTGAAGGGTGGCTACATCGTCGCGGAGTGGGGAGAGACTCGACGTGCCACCATGACGTTCAGCGTAACCAAGAGCTACCTGTCCACCGTGGCAGGCGTGGCTTGGGACCGGGGACTCATCGCCGATCTCGAGCACCGCATCGGGGACTACGTGCAGGACGGTGCGTTCGACTCGGACCACAACCGCCCCATCACATGGCACAACCTTTTGCAACAGACCAGCGAATGGGAAGGCGAGCTGTGGGGGAAGCCGGATCGGGCCGACCGGCGGCGCGGCGTGGACCGTGCCCTACAGCCGCCGGGCACGTTTTGGGAATACAACGACGTCCGGGTGAACCTCATGGCGTACTCGTTGCTCAATGTCTGGCGGGAGCCACTGCCCGCCGTGCTCAAGCGCGAGATCATGGATCCGATCGGCGCCTCCACCACGTGGCGCTGGCACGGCTACGAGACATCGTACACGACCATCGACGGCAATCGGGTGCAGTCGGTGAGCGGAGGGGGCCATTGGGGCGGCGGCATGATCATCAGCACGCGCGACCACGCCCGCTTCGGACTACTGTTCCTCAGGGGCGGTGAGTGGGGCGGCCGACGGCTCATCTCGCGTGACTGGATCCAACGGGCCGTAACGCCGACCGAGGTCCAACCGAACTACGGCTACATGTGGTGGCTCAATACGGGTCGAACGCAGTTCCCGAGCGCACCCGAAGACTCGTACTTTGCTCTCGGTGCGGCCTCGACGAGCGTGATCTGGGTAGACCCCGAGCACGACATCGTGGCCGTCACCCGCTGGGTCGATGGTGGGGAGCATGTGGACCGGTTCATGGCTTTGGTTCTCGAGGCGTTGGAACGCTAGCGAACTTGCCGGGTTACGTGGCGGCGAGGGGGAACACGCACAGGACAGGAGCACGACGACACTGACAACTCAGCCGCCGGTCTCGACCCCTCCCTTAGCGGAAGAGGCCCTCCATCCGCTGTTTCGTGCGCTGCTCGTCATTGCCCTGCTCTTCGTCTTCCTCGTCGGCGTCAACGCGCTCGGGGACGGCTTCAAGTCGCTCGGGCAGAACGTCCTCGACTCATTCTTCGCCGCGACCGAGAATCCTTTCTTCGCGTTGATGGTGGGCATTCTCGCCACCACGCTGGTTCAAAGCTCATCGGTGACCACAGCGTTGATCGTGGGGCTCGTGGCTGCCCCCGAAAATGCGCTACCGATCGCGAACGCCGTGCCGATGATCATGGGTGCGAACATCGGCACCACTGTCACCAATACCATCGTATCGATGGCGCACATGGGCCGCCCCGACGAGTTCCGCCGAGCGTTCGAGGTGGCTACGGTCCACGACTTCTTCAATTTCATGGCCGTAGCGGTGCTGTTGCCGATGGAGATGATGACCGGCTTTCTCAGGAAGCTTGCCACGTTTCTTGCCTCGGGACTCACTGGGTTTGGCGGCGTGCAATATGAAAGCCCGATCAAGGGTGCCCTGAAGGCGACGATACGGCCCATCAAGCGTGGCCTCGCCTGGCTGTTCGAGGCGGAACAGGCGCAGGCCGTAGCCCTGATTCTGGTCGCGGCAGCGCTGATCTTCGTCGCCCTCTTCCTGCTGGTTCGAGTGATGCGGTCCCTCATGAGATCGCGTGTCGAGGGCTATGTGTCCGTGGCGCTGAAGCAGAGTGCGATGCTGGGGATCTTCCTGGGAATGGTGGTCACCGTCATGGTTCAATCCAGTTCGATCACGACGGCACTACTGGTTCCCCTTGCCGGTGCCGGGTTGATCACAGTGACCCAGGCGTTCCCGATCACCATCGGGGCGAACATCGGCACGACGGTTACGGCCCTGCTGGCCGCCCTCGCGGCCACCGGCGTGAATGCGGGGGCGGGACTGACCATCGCGCTCGTGCACTTATTGTTCAACCTGACAGGCACGGTCATGATCTATCCGATACCCTCGATCAGGAAGATCCCGATCGAGGGTGCTCGCTGGCTGGCTGCCGCCGCGACCCGCTCGAGAAGGTGGGCGGTCATCTATGTTCTGGCGCTATTTTATGGAATACCGGCGCTGTTCGCGTTCTTGAACCAGATGCTAAGGTAATTGAGGTAACGAGATGCTTCGCGAATTACTCACGATCTTCCGGTCCGGCGACCCTCTCGCATCCATGGGCAAGGATTTCACGAAAATGCTGGCGCTCAGCCGTGACCTCACACTCAAAGCCGGTGTTGCCTACTTCGGAAGCGAGGTCAATCCGGAAGATCGCACACGCTTGTTCAAGAAGGATGTCGCGATCAACAAGCTCGAGAGAAAGATCCGAAAGCGGGTGATCCATCATCTGAGCTTTCCGGGAAACCAGCCGAGCGTGCCCTACTGCCTGATGCTCATGAGCCTGGTCCCGCCCCATAGGTCCGTCATTCGAGCCGGGTGGATTGGTGTATACCTCGGCAATGATGGGGTGGTCCGGCGTCTGCGCAGCGACCCCTCCTACCAGCAGACAACCGGCGCCCACCCCAACCGTCAACAGTAATGGGAACCTTGCGAGCATCGTTCTCCAATTACAGAGCTAGCGCCCTCGTCCTCAAAGGAGAATAAGACGGCTCTTATGAATCCGGCGGCGACCCTCTTTCCTCTTGCGCTTTGACGCGCTAGAATATGGGTCGATCGAAGGACGGAGCGTCCTGTTTTACGTCGTTCGAGACGAGCTTGTCGCTCTACAAGCTTTATTGGAACGGATCTATCCCTGATAGCACGCGGCGGAAGTCCGCGAGGGTGCTGCAGAGCGTAACAAATGTCTCATAATACGCCCTTGCGTGTGCTCCTTGTCGAAGACGATCCGATCGCCGTGCCCGTAGTCGTCGATCCGATCGAACAATCGCGCCAGCTCCGCGAAGGCGGCTGAGCCCGGTTGCGCGATCTTCAAGGCGTCGGCGAAATCGCGCAACTGCAACCAATCCACCACGAAGCGCGCGTCGGTCTCGGGTAGAACGACCGGGCCGGCCGGGTCGCACAGCGATTCGATCACCCCCTCCGCGCCGATCTTGTCGAGCTTGTCGATCACGACGCACAGGGCCGGGAAGACCTCGGGGCGCTTTTTCAGCACCGTCCCTCGGAGCGTCTCTTCCAGCAGCGCGCGGCTGCTGATGCGGATCTTCACGTCTTCGTGCGCCAGACCGAGGCGGTCGAGCAGATGGAAGACCGAAGCGATGAGTTCGGTTTCCGCAGCGATCCCCGGCTCGCCCCAGATATCCATGTTCCATTGGTAGTGTTCGCGCTTGCGCCCGCGGCTCATTCGCTCGTAGCGCCAGCACTGGGGAACGCTGAACCAGCGCAGTGGCATGCGCAGCGCGCCTCGGCGCGCCATCACCATGCGCGCAACCTGGGGGGTGATTTCGGGTCGCAGTGCCAGGTGCCGATCGTGCAGTTCGAAGTGGTACAGCTGCTCGACGATCTCTTCACCGGCCTTCCGGGTGAACAGCTCGGCGTGTTCGAGCACCGGCGCATCGATCTCTTCGAAGCCGAAGAGCGCAGCCGTGGCGCGAAAATGGTCGTGGAGCCAACTCCGGATCCGGAGGTCCTCGGGGTAGAAGTCGCGGGTGCCACGCGGAGCCTGGAGAGTGTCTTTGGCCACGGGATCCAAGTATCACACTGAGGCCGCCGCGTCGCTCCCCGCGGACCCCGAAATTGG
>JADFRS010000199.1 GCA_022561145.1 Gemmatimonadota bacterium | reverse complement strand
TCGTGGCGCCCCCGTCCCGCGAAGAGGTCGCCGCCCTTCTCCAATGGGGCTTCGTCGACCTGCTCGGGCGCAGGGACACTGGGGCCGTCGAGCGCCTGTTCGGACGGGGGGGACGGGGGGGGCGCCAGCGTGACATCGTACAGCGCATGCGGGAACCGAGCTTCTCGGCTCGGATGACTCGAATGGGCGACCTCACGCCTTCGGGGCCGGGCGTGACGATGGACTTCGATCTCGGGCTGAGTTGGCGGGACCAAAGGGGAGCACGGGTTCCGACGACAACCGCGTCATTCCGAGCCATGCTGGCGCCCAGCCCGACTGGGTGGCGCCTGGAGCGGGTGAACCGACTACGGCGGTGACCCGCCAGCGTCCGGGTTTCCGGACGTTCGGAACGCGATGTCGAGCGCACCCTCTTCGGAGAGAGGGGCGCCGAGTCGGATGAAGCCGGAACCGGTAAGCAGCACCTCGTCTCTGTGGACCGAGATCTCGTCTTCGCCCGCCTGCCGCACAAAGGTGCCGTTGGTGCTGTGATCGACGAGATAGAAACGGCCGCTTCGTGTCGTGACCTTCGCGTGCAGGCGTGACGCCGAGGTGCCGGCCACGACCAGAGAATTCTCAGCGCCGCGCCCCATCGTGACCGCCTCCGCCTCCTCGCTCGTCGTCTTCACGACCTGGTCCGCGAGGCGCAGCTCGAGTGAGGCGTGCGGGACCTCGGCGAATTTCGGCGCGAGCGCGGTGAGCTGGGCCGTCTCGCCTCGCCAGAGGATCTCGCAGAGCTTCACGGGTTCGCCCCGCCCCCTCATGACGTGTTCGCCGAGGGTGCGAGAGAAAATCCCCGCCTCCTCCAGGCCATCGAGGGTAGCGCCGGTCGTCAGGATCTGACCGGCCATCGCCTTGCCCACCAGCCGGGACGCGACGTTGACCACGTCTCCGAACACGTCGCCTGCTTCGATCACGACCGGCCCCGCGTTCAGCCCGATCCCGATCTGGGGCCTCATGTCGTCGACGGGTGGGCGAACGAGTAAGGCGCGCTGCATATCTATGGCGGCCAATGCTGCGTCGAGCGGCGTCCCGAAGGCGGACATGATCTCGTCACCGATGGTCTTGATCACAGTGCCGTTGTGGTCCACCGTGGTCGCGCCCAGGTCTGTCATGAGTGCACCGATGAGCTGCCGACTGTCGACGTTGCCCAGCCGCTCCGTGATCCTCGAGCTGTCTCGGACATCCGCGAAAAGGATCGTGCGATTAGTATCCCCGGAGGGGGGCGAGCCCGGCACGCGCGGGTTGGCTAGTTCTCGATGACGCGAACTCGAACAGACTGGGTCGCGTCTACGTGAATAGCGGCGCCCTCCCCGACATCCTTCGAGATCGTCACTTCGATGACCGCAGGCCCGTCGACATGGTCATCGAGGCGCTCGAGCGTGACCGACGCTTCCGTTGGCTGGAGGTCCCACCACCCGCCGGTCGCCGCGTCCACGACTACTCCGATCAGACCCGTGAACAGAATGTCGAAGACCAACGGGCCGACCCGCATGTGCTTTTCGATAGGGACCTGCGCTTCCCGATAGCCTTCTTTCCAGACGACCAGCGTATACGCGGTCTTTCGGTTCAGCGTCAGCGTCGCGGGTGTCGTGAACGAGCCGGTCAGGGGCTCGGTCGTGAGCCTGGCTTCAGAGGGAGTCGAGGCGATCGAAATCGTCTTGGTCGTCCCGCCGAGGATCACGCCGCATCCGGAAAGGGACATCGCGATCGCGAGTGCGAAGCTGTAACGAAAGGCGGTTCCCGCACCGCTGCTCTTTGTCATGGGACCTCTGATGGCGTGGGTGACATGGGCACTTCCATCCAACCAGACGTAACGTAGTCCGGCATCCACGCTGACGGTAGATCGACCGGAGCAGCACTGAATCTCTTGCCGAACTGGACTGGATCCCAGAAGGCAGCGGTGCCTGAATCTCGCGCGCTCAGGCCTCGCCTGCTCCCGACAACGTCACGTCTTCAATCAACTGCATCAGGGGTTCGCTGTCGCTGACGGCATCGGCGAGAGCTGCCGACAGGTTGTCGTGGTGGCGCACCCCGTTGTTCACCAGCCTGTGCCTGATCTGTTCATCGGCGAGAGCTTCTACCAAGATGTCGACGAGTGTATCGCCGTGCGCGACCGGCGGGCTGCCGGCGTAGACGTACATGTCCAGCAACACCTCGCTCCACCGGCCCTCTCCGAGATCGGTCAGGACATCCTCGATATCGTCGATCCACCCAACGTAGGTTCCCATACACCTTGCGAGCCGTCGACACGCATCACGGTCGAAGTTCGGGGGCCAGCCGTGGACACAAACAGGGACCAGGCAGGAGACCAATACCGCGTTGACGGACTTGGCCCTCAGATCCTCGCGCAAACGCTCGACGTTCGAGAGTGGGCTCGTGGCCTCCAAGGAGGTGAGGGCGCTGCCGTACTCAGCCAGGAGTGCGGCCCTCACCGCGGCTTGCATCTCCTCCGCAACCGCGGTGTCCGACCACCCCGAGCTCGCCCGCGTCCGGCGGATCCACTCGAGTGCGATCCGGTGCACCATCGCGACCACAGGATGCCAGCCATCGGCCTCGACGGGCTCTGGTGCCGGAAGCGTGGGGTCGAATCCTCGCTGTAGGAAGTCGACGAGAAATCTGCGCTCGTCTCGGGGGAAGATCTCAGGTGCGTCATCGATGAGCCCGTCCAGCGCCAGGGTGAACATCTGGACGAGGGCCGCAAGCTCTCGCGCCCGGCCCGAGCGGGTCCCGAACAGCGACATTTCGGACGCGTCGCCGGCGGCAAAATCGGACACGAATCGTGCTCGCAACGCGTCCACCGTTGCGACCAGGCCCTGAGAGGCTGCGGAGTCGCCGGTCAGAACAACGAAAGCGTTCTTGAACGACTGCTGTGATGCGGACACGTCGGGCACTCTCGCGCCTTCGGCCCAAATGACGTTTTGGATGGTCACCGTTTTCTTGACGGCCGAGAAGAGACTGCCAGAAACGGGCGTTATGTTCGATAGCAGGAAGAAGTCGTTGACGTCGCCGGGACCCAAGAGGCCCATCAGATAAAGGTCGAGATCACTATACGAACGTTCGTCTGAAGTCAGCTGGACTCGCTCGAAGTTGGGGGCCCTCTCTACCCAGTCGTGCGTGTCGTAGTCCATGGGCGATCGATCATCGTCGAGCTCTGCCGCCCAATGGCCCCAGCCACCGAGCAGGTGATCGGTCTGGATCGGGCCGGTCGCCGAATCTCTGTAGCGCGCGAAAGAAGCCCATCGGTGCGCCTGCTCCTGAAGCATGACATACCGCCACTCATTGAAATGTCCCTGGTTGAGGAACATGATGCCTTGAAGCGTGGTCGATCCGTAGCCGCTGCGCTGGTCGAACGTGGGGGGAAACCCGATGCCTTCGGTGTCGTTGAACACGAATCGATACCAGGACGAGCCCCCCTGAGGCGGCATTCCATTCGCGGAGTCGGTGAAGAAGGTGACGAAGTCCCAGTCGTCGTTGTGTGTGGTGCGGAAGAGCTCGTACGCGCGGACGAAATCCACCACCTGCTGGCCGTTTACAGTCTGGATCAGGGTGCCGTCATCCTCGATGAGGCACACGTCACCGATGTCGGTTACATCGCCTGGGGCGGCGACTGTCGTATCCGCCTCCGAGGCCCATTGCGAGTGAAGGCGAGGCCAATCGACATAGGACATGTCGTCGGAATGCTGATGGGACTCGGAGAATCCGAGGGCTTCGCTGGGTGAATCAGGGGAGAACGGCTCGACGACATCCGTTGCCATTCCGCCGAATTCCGAAGGAATGAGGTGATCAGGGTCGACGGCGTCCGGCTCCGCCTTGACCTTCACGTAGACGATCAGGACCAGCTCGTCCGAATGAGTCTCGTGGCCTCGTCGGCGTGGACCTATTCCTACTCCTATGACGTTTGGATCGCGATAGAGGGACTCCCTGGCCTCCTCTAGGAATGGGCCGAGGTCCAGATTCTCAGGTATGCCGCTGTGCATGGTAGCCTCCTTGCGCCTCATCGATGGTCGATGATGGCCGCGTGACCGAGCAACTCTGGGCGGGGGGGGAGACCCTGAGGATGACTTACAAGAAGCGGCTACCGGGAAACTGCTTCATGACGCGCCTAACGCCGCACACGCGTTCACAGAGGGATGCCGCTTCAGCCGTCCCATTCTAGGCGAGTGAGCGGCTAGCCCGCAAGCGAACCCCCCACGGGTACACTTCGCTGGTTTGGGGAATAGGTGGTGGGGTAGGCCGCGGGCGTGGCGTTAGGTACCCGGGGGGTGTGAGCTACACGCCCGGCTCCACGGTATAGACCGACGTCATGCCGCCGTCCAGATGGGCCCCCACGTGACAGTGGAAGAGCCAGGTGCCCGGGTTGTCCGGGACCATGTCCGCGATGAGCATGCCCATGGTCAGGAGCGTGGCCACGTCGGTCCGCATGCCTCTGATGAGCACTGTATTGCCGTGCCAGTGGGGCGCGTGGACCTCGAAGTTGGTGGTGGCCATGATGTACCAGCGCACGCGCTCGCCCACACGCATGGTGAGGCCGGGCAGGTTACCGTAGATGAATCCGTTCAGTGTGTTCATGAGGTTGTAATCGGGAGTGGCCATCGGGTCCGATGCGACCATCGGCTGCCCGAACGGATCCTGGATCATGAACTGGCCATCGGGGTCGCTCGTATACTGCTGAATGTTGTCCTGGAGGTAATAACTCTCGTTCTCGAACACCTCGTCGAAGGCGACGATGAGCTCTCGATCGACGCCTTCGGGCAAGCCGTTCGCACCGGTCGCCCCGCGTGCAGTGATGATCATGGGGCCGATCAAGCCCGTGTTGACGTCCTGCACCTCGTCAGTGTGTGAGTGATACATCCAGAAGACGGAGTTCGAGTCTCCCTCACCGGGCCCGGCGCGCTCAGGAACGGGCCATACGTAGGTGTGCGTTCCGCCCGGAGGCACCGCATCGTCCGCCTGGTCCGCGGCTCCGGTCCCGTCTGCGTACGGGGCGCCTTCCGAGTCCTTCTCGTAGAACACGCCATGCGGGTGGAGGCCGTTGGGGAACGGCGCGTTGTTGCGGTACACGATTCGAAGGGTGTCGCCCACCTCCGCACGCAGCAGCGGCCCGAGAATACCGAGATGCTCCCACTCGGGCGGGCGGGGCTTCAGGGTCGTGAACGTCTCGTCCGTGTACTCCCGGAACAGCGCCTTCTTGTAGACCTTACCGATCCGGTGGGGTCCGCTTTCGACCCAGAACGCTTCCGCTTCGCCGAACGGCTCCCCAGTGATCTGGTTCACGCCGCCCGGAGCGTAGTCCCACACGACCTCATCCGCAGCGATGTAATAGGTGTGTGTGGTCGGGGCGGACTGTGCCGTGCACCCGGCGATCGCCAGCGAGGAGACGGCAACGAGCGTAGTGAGCGCGGGGGGGGAACGGCTCATGGTGGATCTCCTCTTGGAGTTGGGTCGGCGAGCCTAGGCGGTCGGCGAGCGAACCAGATAGTGGAGGCGGGTCCGAGACTCCAAGAGACGCAGCGCTCGATTTATGCGCAAGAGCATCGCGGGCGCCGTCGAAGATCCGGGAGCTCAGGCCCTCCGTGTTCAGCCGCGGGGTCGCAGCGTCCTGAGGCGATCGTCGTCGAGACTGGAGCCAGTGGGAGACTTGGTTGGTGGGCTCCTCGTGGACCAGAATGCCGTGAGTTCAAGATGGCTACGGAGAAGCTGGTTCCAGCCCAGGCTTCCGAAACGTGAGCGTGATCCTCAGCACGCCGTAAACGATTTGCGCTGCGCCGAGGATCAGGAAAACATGCGTCAAGCCAGGCTCGTTGGTCAGCATCGCTCGCAGTCGCACTCCATAGATCAATGGCACGACGACAATCACTGCCAGAGGGCCTAACACGGGACCGACGAACATGAAAAAGCGTATGTGCAAGATGTGCTTCGCGTCCTGTGGGCCTCGAGTCGGATCCTTGTACTCCTGCCAGAGAGAGTAACTAGCCCAGATCAAGATCAGCATCACCAGAAGAAAGGCGAGATCGACCAAGACGTAGCGCGTTGTGAACGAGAGACCTCGTTGCGGCGGCGGCGCTCTGCCGGCGAGTAGGCTCACGACGCCCAGCGCAACCCGTCGGTGTATCGTAGCGGCCAGGACGCTCCGGACGTTCATCAGAACCACCACACCCCAGCGTTCCTCCGGGCTGAAGGCCACAAAGGACTGATAGTTGTGCACCGTGCCTCCATGATAGATGGCCGGAACACCGTTCACGGCGCGCTTGCGCCAGCCTCTACCGTAGAAGGCACCTTCGCTGGGCGTGTGCATCGCCTGAATCGCCTCCGGCGAGGCCACGGAGCGGTCGCCGAAAGACCCGCCGTTGAGTTGCGCGATGAGGTAGTGGGTCATGTCTTCCGCACTGCTGATGAGAGCACTGCTGGGGAGCTCGTCTTCGCCGTACGAAATGTTCGCCGCCACGGGAAAACCGAACCAGATGCGATAACCCGCGGCCAGACCATCCTCCCGGGCGCGCGCCTGTGACACAAAGCTGTGTCGCATGTCGAGACGATCGAAGACATGCTGCTGGATGTAATCGCCGTAAGACTGCCCGGATACAGTTTGCACGAGCAGGCCCAGCGTGGCGTAATTGACGTTGGAATATGCGTAGCTTGAACCCACCGCATGAGTTAGCTCGGCAAC